>NZ_JBHSAB010000006.1:0-102046 GCF_042649825.1 Legionella dresdenensis
ACGGACCAGCGCCGATGATAGTGTGGGGTTTCCCCATGTGAAAGTAGGTCATCGCCAGGGCTTTATTAAAAACGTAGGTTGGGCTATAAAGCCCAACACTCCGTTATCAATCAAACCCAAAAATCAAATCCAAAACACCCAAACAGTAGGTTGGGTCGTTTGACCCAACATAAGCGCTCATAAATAACTCCCCAACCCGGGTTGCACTTCGTTCCACCCAGGCTACCTGAAGATCCATTAAAACACACATTGCTCACAAATTAAATTTTGCAAAACCTATATAAAGGTCTACTATTTGAATATAGAATGATGTATTAAGTATTTTGTTTGCACAGGACATTTTTGTACTACGTGTAGGTTGGGCTGTAAAGCCCAACAACAGTGTTTAATCAGAGATCAAATGTTGGGCTTTACAGCCCAACCTGCACGTAATATAAAAATTGCCCAGGCACAAAGAAATATTTTATAAAAACAGGTTTTCTTAAGATTCTCTTAAGCAAAATACTGATATCCTATTATGAATTTTTAATAGCTGTTTGGAGTTATAATATGACCGGACTTTTTGGCCATGCAGTGAAAGCGGTTGATGTAGCACTTAAGCCAACCGTAAGTCAGGTTCACCTGATGATTTCCAAAGTAGAATCCTATATTGCTAATTTGAGCAAAGTAGCTGCTGTGCGCGGTGAAACCGAGGATGGAAAGCGTTGCAAAGAAGTATTGCAACAACTAGGTAATAGTTTGCTTACGACAGTTACACCAACTGCCGCTGCTCAAAAAACATCACAAACTACCTTTGGTTTAACTGCTGAAACTCTGAAGCAGGCTACCAAACGTCCTGATGACCAGGATCCGAATGATACACCTGCAGTAACACCCAAAATGTCATAAAAAAATACAGGTATTCAGCATTGTTACTGAATACCTGTTATACTAGCATTATCAAATTCTAAAAAAATAAAACTCTATGAAAGATGAACTGACTCCACAACAGGCGCAAGCAGTGCTCGATGCTTTTGATGAAGCATTGGCTGCAGGACCATGGGAGCAGTCTAATTTTTTACGGATAATCGGTAAAAATCTGCGCGAGATCAGAGACAATTTTGCAAGCCAGCTGGAGGCTCATGATAATATTGAGCAGGCAAAGCAAGCGAAGCGCTTTGCCAATCTCGAAGCACAACAGGAAGTGTTTATCAGTGTTTATTCATCTGAAGGGAACAATATTCCGGCATGGGAGCGAATAATTGCCAACCTGCAGCGTTTTTTAATTACACGGCCAATTTATGCCAATGAAGAGCATATAAAATCTCTGATACGCTCTAAAGACAATAAATTGAATGAGGCCTACCTTGCAGTTTATGTAAACAAAGATGATATCCTCGTTGTTCCCCAGGAAAAAATTGCTGTAGACAAGTTTGGCAAACCATTAATGACTCTGAAAGACAAGTCGCTTAATCTTGAGAATATCACCCGTTTTGTCCATTATAGCGGCACTTATAAATATGAAAAAGGCCGCTTGATCAAGAACCAGGAACAGCAGGACGGGTAAAATACTTGCCTGGGCTCTCGCAAATACTGCTAAATTCGCTATATACTTATATTACAAATTACTTAGGTAAATAGTTCTCTTATGGCTCAACAACCGCAGCAGGGTGGTGGTGGTAGTGGAAACAATGATAATTCAATGGCTCCAGTATGGATTATGGTCCTTATTGGGCTTATATGTTTTGTTATCTGGAAAACAGGGCATCAGCATATTGTTGCATTTGTATTTAAAATAAATGTCTGGCAGGCTAAATTTATTAATCTTTTTGTAGATAATCCTATTTTACAAAAACAAATTTATATTATGGAAACCATTGATCCAAATTCGGTTTCCTGGAATCAGTTGTTGTTTTTGAGTGCTGGCGTAGGTGATTATGTACGCTATCCTATCACAGCTATTTTGATCGGTTTGGCATTTTTCCTCTATAAATCCAATGTGGTGCTTAAATTTCGTCGAGCGCATAATATGCAGACATTAAAAGCGCAGGAGCAATTTAACTGGCCTGCGATTATGCCGGTTGTCAAAGAAGATATTGTCAGCCAGGATATTAGCCAGGGACCTTGGGCTATGGGGTTAACGCCGATTGAGTTTGCCAGAAAATACCATTTGCTCAAAAAGGAAGATGCGATTCTGGATAACCCTTTGCCAGGAATGGAAATGACCGCTGGTATCCGTAAAGGCGATGCCAAACGTATTTTTACCTTGCAGTTAGGTCCTTATTGGGAAGGATTTGAGCGTTGTTCACCACAGGCATACGCCCTGGCTGCTGTTTTTATGGCGCGTCTGAACCGTGACCGTAATGCGGCAACCATGATTTTGGAAACACTGGATAGAACTTACGTCACAGGCAAACCGGATTTCTCTGTTGCACGGCCTGTATTACAAAAGTACCAGAATATGGAGAATGTGCAGGAAATTACTTCCAGACATGCCTATGTGCTCACCGTCATGGCCTCTTTATTGCTTGCTGCGCGCCAGGATGGAGTAGTTGCCAGTTCTGAGTTTTTATGGTTAAAACCGCTCGATCGCAGATTATGGTATATGCTTAACAGTATAGGCAGGCAAACACCTTATGCTGAGGTAGGCGGTCCCTTTGCGCATTGGATTGCTGAAAAAGCTATGGGAAGAAAATCCCTGGTTCCGATGATTGACGAAGCCATCAAGGCATTGGAAATTGCGGTGAAAGAAGTGAAACTGTCTCAAAAAGAGTTGCAGGAGTTAAAGCCATGATGCGAGGTATTGAAGGCCGGCATGAAATTGATCCAACAATGCTATTGCGGGATACTCGCACTGTTGGGCAGCGCATGGCTGATTTTTTCTCGGATCCGACTAACGTTTCAATTGTTTTGTTTTCATTAGCAGGAATGGCTTTTTATGTTTCAGAAGTCAGTGCATTGATTCTGCTGCTCGCCATGCCCTTTTTTCTTTACAGTTACACACGTAAACAGAAGCTCCCTTTCCGGTTGCCTAAGATTGCCAGAGTAAAAGATTACAATGATTTAAAACCGGGTATTCAAACGCCAAATATAGCACGAGGCATCGCTTTTTTTGGTAACGATCGCAAAAGTGGCGAAGAATTATGGTTTGCCAATGAAGACTTACGTACCCACGCTTTAATTTTTGGATCAACCGGTAGCGGTAAAACCGAAACGCTGGTTTCACTGGCCTATAATGCCTTGGTACAGGCAAGTGGTTTTATTTATGTCGATGGAAAAGGCGATAATGCGCTGTTTGCAAAAATCTTCAGTATAGTCAGAAGCATGGGGCGGGAAGATGACCTGTTATTAATTAACTTTATGACTGGTGCGCGGGATATTATTGGTCCTCAGGAAAAACGTCTGTCTAATACCCTGAATCCATTTTGTCAGGGTTCATCAAGTATGTTAACCCAGTTAGTGGTAAGTTTGATGGGCTCATCAAACCAGTCAGGCGGCGATGGCGATATGTGGAAGGGCCGTGCTATCAGCTTCGTGGAAGCTTTAATGCGTCTGCTGGTATACATGCGTGACGATGGTGCGCTCCTGCTGGATGCAAATACGATTCGTAATTATTTTGATTTAAACAAACTCGAATCCATTGTCCTTGATAAAGTGTTTCCGAGAGAGGATCAGGAAGCAATTAATATTGAATCAGTTCCAAAGCTGGTTACCGATCCGTTGCGGAACTATGTATTTAACCTGCCAGGTTACAACAAAGAGAAAAAAGGGAAACAGGTTTCACAGGTTCTGGAGCAGCATGGTTTTATCACCATGCAGTTAGTCCGTACGTTTTCATCGCTTGCGGACACCTATGGTCATATTATTCGAACCAATCTGGCCGAAGTCGATTTTAAAGATGTGATTTTGAATCGACGTGTGTTAGTTGTACTACTGCCCGCACTTGAAAAATCACCGGATGAATTATCAAATCTTGGAAAAGTTATTGTTTCTTCGCTCAAAGCGATGATGGCCGCAGGTCTTGGTGAGGACGTGGAAGGGGATTACCGCGACGTCATCGAGCGTAAGCCAACCAATTCACCGACACCGTTTATCTGTGTACTGGATGAGTATGGCTATTATGCTGTACAAGGGTTTGCAGTCGTACCGGCACAGGCGCGTTCGTTAGGATTTTGCGCTATCTTCGCCGGACAGGATTTACCTGCGTTCCAAAAGGCGTCCAAAGAAGAAGCTGCTTCTATTGGTGCGAATACTAACATCAAGATCTGTATGAAACTTGAAGATCCGATTGAAACCTGGGATTTCTTCACCAAAACAGCCGGCGAAGCCTATGTGACCAAGGTTGATTCATTCCAGACTAAAGATAACAGCATGGTGAACAGTTATCTGGATACAAAAAGTTCATCATTTGAAAAACGGGCACGCGTTGATTTGCTTGACCTGAAAGATCAGACAGAGGGTGAGGCGCATATCTTCTTCAAATCAAAAATTGTGCGTGCAAGGATGTTTTATGCCAACCCGAAACCGGTTAAACGACTGAAAGTTAATCAATTTCTTAAGGTTGAACCGCCATCGGATGATTTTCTGGTTAAACTGCAAAAGCAAATGGCAGGCTTTCAGAAAATACTGGCGAGCGGTAATCTAAGCATTGATGCTCATGCTGAAAGCGAAGAAATTTCACTGATTACCAGAGTACTTCATGAGAGCGAAATCAGTGAGCCTATTGAACGTGGAGTTGCTGCATTGCTCGCATTCCATGGTCATAATGAACCGCCACCACTAGAGGAGCTGGTTGAAGAAGAGGAAGACGGCGTATTAACAATTTTCAGCAAGCTGCGCCGCAGTTTCAACTCTTTGCCATTGCTCGTGAAAGATGTCGATTCGTTTTCACAGCCCTTGTTACTTATGAATGAAACCCGCAACCTGTTAACCACTATTGAACGCGCAAGCGGTGCAAAAGATAAGTACTCGGGTACAGTTGCCAATGAACTGATTAAAGACTTTCAAACAGCGACCAGTTATCCGCCGCTGGAAAGAGATTACGTCAGCGGTGAAGATTTGGCTGACATTGCCAATGGTCTATGCGAGCGTATTATTATCGAAAGACAAAAAGCAGAAGAAAATGCAGCAACGGAAGAGTCATAAACGTTGGTTGGGCTGCAAAGCCCAACACTCAACACAACAATACCTTATTAATTTTCATCTCTCAAATTAACAGTTTTTTTACACCATCAAGATCATTTATTATCCAGCTAAAAAAATTACCGCAATAATTTTACGAGAACCGCTTGTAAGATAATGATTTGTATGTTTTATTTGAACTAATAAAATTACCCGGTAAATTTGGAAGAGAATTTAAGTGAGCTATTCACGTGCTGCTATGCAAAGACTTTCAACATGGCCTGCGACATTATTGCTTTTGCTGCTGTTAACAGGCTGTCAGGGTCCCAGTTATGTGCCCGCTGAAGAAGAGAATTTCAGGCTGCCGAGCCGCGTTGCCGGCAGTTCAGATAAAAAAGTGATTGCTATGCAAGCCGCTTTTAGTAAATGCGGAGTTAAAGTTATAACAATCGGGCAGGATTATCTGATCAGTATTCCTTCAGCTGCACTGTTTGCTGATCAATCTCCTCGTTTGACCTGGCAATCTTTTGCTGTGTTGAATCAGGTAGCCGAATTTATGCAGCAATTTAGAAAAGTGGGCGTTAATGTTACTGCCTACAGTAGCAAATATGTTTCTTCAAAGAGAGAGCAGGCGTTAACTTTGGCTCGGGCCAGGGCTGTGTCTGATTATTTATGGTCACAAGGTATAGATAGCCGCTTTATCTTTACGGAAGGAGCAGGAAGTGATAAGCCGATTTCTGCAAATGTTTCTGGTGGGGATCGTGAAATAAATTCTCGTATTGAGATAACATTCCGGGATGCGATTGTATAGGTGGTATAAATGAGTCGAGGCGCCTGGGAGCGGATAAAGCTCTCCAAATCGTTTTATGTAAAGACATACAGGAGTGCTATTAATTTATTAATGATTTCAGTGATAACAAACTGTGTGCTGTTATTGCTGATTATCTATTTTCACTCTACTATGCCTGAACGCACCTATTATGCTTCAAACGGCATTACTGCCCCTGTAAAGCTAAGAGCGATGCTGCAGGCTAATGAGTCAGCTCAAGCCCTGCTGCCGCCTGATATTCCTAAGGATGATGATGTTAAAACTGTACCGCAATAAAAGAGGATAATATGGCTGAAGATGCGTTAAGTGCCGTAGTACTACGAAATGAATTTTACCGTGATGGCCAGCGGAAAATTGTGGTTGGATTACTTGTATCCCTTGTGGTTAATCTTGTCATGGGATTGGTATTGTTTTATGTATTATCGCATCCGCCTGCTCCCAAATATTTTGCAACGAGCATTAATGGCCGCATTACACCTCTTTATCCATTAAATGAGCCCAATCAGTCAGACTCGGCAATCCTGCAATGGGCAAATCAGGCAGCTATCGCAGCATTTACCTATAACTTTGTTAATTATCGTGATGAACTACAGGCTTCATCAGCCTTTTTTACCGCACAGGGTTGGCAACAGTTTTTAACTGCTTTACAGCAATCGAATAACCTTGATGCGGTTAAAGCTAAAAAACTGATTGTATCTGCCGTGGCTACCAGGGCGCCTATTATTTTGCAGAAGGGGATGCTTAATGGACGGTACTCCTGGCGTGTTCAGATGCCGATTTTAGTAACGTATCAGAGTGCCAGCGAATTCTCACAACAAAATAATGTGGTTACCATGTTAATCACCCGGGTATCAACACTTAATTCACCGAGAGGAATAGGTATTGCCCAATTTGTAGTTGGCCCAGCTAGCGGCGGAGTAGGTTAATGATGAATAAAAAGATATTGGCAAAGTCTGTGATAGGCTTGATAACCTCGCTGGCTCTTAATTCTATGCCGGCTGCAGAGTTATGGGCCGCAGATCAGACCCAAACGGATTCTGCACAACAGGCTTTACAGCAGTTACGTTTATTGCAACAACGTTTGCAAACACAAAATGAGGCTGCCAATGGCACAATGCCTATGCCGCCGCAGCAACAGGAACAAGCAGCGCCGAAGTCTGCATCGAAACCTACGCCAACCGTTTCTTTTAATAAACCACCGGTTGGCGGGGGAGCTTCTGAGGCTAAAAAAGATGATGTACCTACGCCGGATGATGAGGAAATAATTGATCAGACTGCGTTTGAAAACGTAAGCCGCAAATTGTTTCCATTGACGCCAGAACAGATATTAAGATTAAAACAAATGTATCAGGCTGGTGAATTTGCCCAGGCGGCTACCGCAGGTACACCGCCAAAACCAACTGCGACATCGCAAATGGTTAATTTGTCGCCTGGTTCCACACCGCCTGTAATAAGATTAGCCCAAGGATTTGTTTCTTCCCTGGTATTTCTGGATTCAACTGGCGCACCTTGGCCAATAAGTGCTTATGATCTTGGTGATCCGTCTGCCTTTAACATTCAGTGGGATAAAACAAGCAATACCATTATGATTCAGGCGCAGAAACTTTATAATTATGGCAATCTCGCTATACGTCTGAAAGGTTTGAATACGCCTGTTATGCTGACTCTTATTCCTGGGCAGAAGGCCGTTGATTACCGCGTAGATTTGCGAATTCAAGGTTATGGCCCTATGGCAAAAGATGTGCCTATGAGTGAAGGCCTGCCTCAAAGCGCCAATGATTTACTATTGCAAGTGCTTGATGGCGTGCCGCCTCCAGGCAGCCAGCGTTTGACCGTTAGCGGCGGTGATGCACGGGCATGGTTGCTTAACGAAAAAATGTACGTCAGAACCAATCTGACGATCTTGTCGCCGGGTTGGATTGGTACTATGACCAGCGCGGACGGAATGCACGCGTATGAAATGCAGAAATCGCCAGTATTACTGGTGTCCTGGCATGGTAAAGTCATGCAGCTTAAGGTAGAAGGGTTATAAACAAATGGCTGGAAGAAAAGAGAACCTCAAAGCATTATTTACCAATACCCGCTCCCGGGTAATTATTATCTTTACCGGCATCTTGCTGGTCATTGCAATTGTTGTCGGATTTAGCCGTTTCTTTTCTTCAGTAAACGGAGGTAAAGAACTGAGCTCTGGTGTAAGCAATGCACCGAGCATTCAGTCTATCCCTGGCGCTCTTGATCCGACAGCAGAATATGCCAAATTGCAGGAAACACAGAATGTGGATGAGGCAAAGGCCGCATTAAAAACGGGCCACAGCGCTATTCCAACAATTATTCGTTCCCAAAAGCTGGGTGCGGGAGTCGGTATTGTCGGGGTCCCGCAAGGAGGCCAGGGCGGACTCGGTTTTCAGGCATTGGGTAACCAGGCAAATGGCAAACCAAAAGAACTTTGGCTTGATGAGGTTAAAAATGCGGACTGTAGCGCCGCGTCGGTTCAGAAAGCAGTGGGTCTGGGTGCAGAACTGGCTGAGCTTAAACAGGCTTGTACGTGTGTTGAACTTAAAGCGAATGGTTACAAAATAAAAGATTTACAAAAGATTTGTTCTTGTACAGAACTGAAATCAGCGGGATATAACGCAACGGATTTAAAACAAGTCGGTTTTACTACCGGACAACTGAATATTTGCGGTTTCAGCGCCTGTGAGTTGCGCGGAGCGGGTTTTAGTGCGCAGGAAATGAAAGACGGTGGCTTTAACGATGATGAGTTAAAAGGAGCAGGTTATGGCGAGCGTGATATAGCTCAGGCCAGCGGTTTGCCTGCAGGCATTACCGCCGATGATATTCGGAAGGCTGGTTGCCAGGTAGAGGCGTTGGAGCGATTACATAAAGCAGGTGTTACCGCTTCAGCCATAAGACGGATTAATGGTTGCAGTGCAACGCAATTAAAAGCAGCGGGTTATAATGCACTTGATTTGAAAAATGCCGGCTTTACAGCGGCTGATCTGAAAAATGCCGGTTTTACACCAGAGCAATTACGGCAGGCAGGCTATACTGCCAAGGAATTATTGGATGCCGGATTTACGCCTGATGACTTATTAAAAGCGGGATATTCACCGGCCGAGGTCGCAGCGGCAGAAGCTTCGTTGCCAGCGGGTATGACGCCGGAAGACGTGAAAGCTGCCGGTTGTAGCGCTGACAGCCTGAGAAACGAGCGAATAGCAGGGGTAAGCGCCAAGCTTATAGCCCAATACGCTGGTTGCAATCCAGCAGATATTGCTGCAAGCCGCCTGGTAAGTTGTGATGTTAATACTTTGACTGCTGCACGCCTGAAAGGTGTATCTGCAGCTACTATCAGAAAGACAGTTGGATGCAGTGCTGACGCGTTGAAAGCGGCAGGTTTTACTGCAGCTGAACTCAAGGCTGCCGGTTTTACCGCAGCTGAACTCAAGGCTGCTGGTTTTACTGGTGCAGAATTAAAAGCAGCCGGTTTTACCGCCAGACAGCTAAAAGACGCGGGTTTCACAGCGAAAGAGCTTAAAGATCTGGGATTCGGCGCCGCTGATTTGAAAGCAGCAGGTTTTACAGCTGCTGAGCTGAGAGCGGCAGGGTTTACAGCGAAGGAACTGGCCGATGCTGGCTTTCCAGTAGACGATCTTCAAAAAGCCGGTTACACAGCGGATGATCTTAACGCCGCTGGTCTGACCAGCACGCAAGTAGCCGGTTTGACTCTTCCGCCTGCACAGCAGCCTGACCAGGTTTCAACTATGCCTGCATTGATTAATGAAACAGCGGCTCCTGCTGCCA
This sequence comes from Legionella dresdenensis, assembly GCF_042649825.1. Classification (NCBI taxonomy): domain Bacteria; kingdom Pseudomonadati; phylum Pseudomonadota; class Gammaproteobacteria; order Legionellales; family Legionellaceae; genus Legionella; species Legionella dresdenensis. The sequence goes on from NZ_JBHSAB010000006.1 coordinate 9,731, forward strand.
CGCCTGAATCAAGGAATGCTCAGCAATTGCAGGCAATTTTAAAAAGGCAGAATCAACAATATGCTGATCAACGTTATCAGCAGAAAATTCAGCAACGGGCATCTGAAATGCAGTCGCTTGCTAACCACTCAATACAGAGGTGGGAGTCAGTTAGCACACAGACATATGTTGCTGCGCATAAAACTGAGGTCACCGCTACAGAAGCCACTATGACGAGCGGTGGACAAGCCGCGAATCAATCGCAACCTAATGCAGCAGCCAATGTTTCTCAACCAGGACAGCAGGCATTGATCAAAACAGGCGATGTTCTGTTTGCGGTAATAGATACGTCTGTTAATAGCGACGAACCAGGCCCCATCCTGGCAACCATAGTCAGCGGTAAGCTGAAAGGCGCGAAACTGATTGGCAGTTTCAACTTGCCGAATAATGGCGAAAAAATGGTGATAAATTTCAATACACTCTCTGTTCCCGGTGCAGCTGGGTCGACATCAATCAGCGCTTATGCCATTGATCCCAATACAGCACGAACCGCATTATCAAGCAAAACAGATCACCACTATCTGTTGCGATATGGATCTTTATTCGCCTCTTCCTTCCTGGAAGGATTCGGTAATGCGTTCCAGTCAGCTGATACTACGGTAAGTATTGGCGGACCAGGAGGTGGCGATTATGTCAGTGTACAAAACGGTATTAATCGTTCGATATTGCAAAATGCTGTAATTGGTCTTTCCAATCTTGGTCAGGCATGGGGGCAAGCGGCACAACAGCAATTTAACCGCCCGATAACCGTTGAGGTTTATTCCGGTACAGGCATTGGAGTATTGTTTACTCAAGATTTAACCTCCCTTTAACATATAACTTGGCAGGCAGGACATGGCTGATAACGATCAAAATAATGAGGAATATGAATTTGCTGATCTGGATATGATTAGCACTGATTCAATGAATGATGAGGAAAATTATTCCAAGGCTCCAGCTGCGAAGCATGCTGCAATGGAAAACACAAACGTAAAACGTAATGCTTTAATTGCGGTGGGGATTTTTATTCTTGCTATGCTGATATACAAGTTTGCATCGGTTTTCTTTGCAGCCAGGCACCAGACTGCAGAAACTACCGTGCCTCCCCCACCGGTAGCAACCAAGCCTATAATGCAGCAAGCTCCGGTTCCCGTGGTTACGCCGCCGCAGCCAGCGGCAACCGCACCTGAACCCGCAGCGCCTTCACAGCAAGAGCAGAAGCTGGCAGCTATGGAGTTGAGTCAGGAAAACGTACGTTCAGAATTAACCAGTGTTAATGGACAAATTAATGGTATTAATTCGAATCTGAGTGATTTAACCAGCAAAATAAATCAGCTTAATCAGGTTATTGAAAGCCTGTCAGCAAAACTGGATCAGCAATCAAATCAGATAGCTGCGCTGACTAAACCCAAAGTCCGACCAAAAACCCACTATGTAAAACGCCCTGTTGCTGCAGCAAGAGCGGTATATTATATCCAGGCAATTATCCCCGGTAGAGCGTGGTTAATTGCATCAAATGGGTCTACAATTACCGTTAGAGAAGGAAGTAGTATTGCAGGATATGGTATTGTAAAGTTGATTGATCCTAATCAGGGACGTGTATTAACAAGCTCAGGACAAGTCATTCGGTTCAGTCAACAGGATAGTTGAGGCATGTTATTATGGCAGACAGCAGTTCTTTGTCTTCATGGGTAAGCGGTCAGGCTGACATCCTTGCCAATCTGGCAAGCAATATGGTACCGGTGCAGCGGCTAATTACAGGCGCTGCCTATATCATCGGTCTGGCGTTTGCATTTAAAGCAATTTTTACCCTGAAGTCTTACGGCGAATCGAAAACAATGATGTCTTCGCAGACCAATATTAAAGAGCCTTTGCTTCATATGTTTGTTGCTGCGATTTTTATATATTTTCCCTCAGGGCTTGACGCAATGCTGGCGACCACTTTTGGTTCATCCAACATACTGCAATATGCACCTGTGGACAGTTCTAATCAGGCAATCAGTTCGCTCTTTGGCAGCGGTAGCCTGGTTGGCCAATCACTGACGCGAATTATTCAAACCATCGGTTTAATTGCGTTTGTGCGAGGATGGGTACTAATTGCAAAAGGGGCGGGTCAAGGCCAGCAACCTGGCGGAACTGGTAAAGGACTTATGCATATTTTTGGAGGGATACTTGCAATTAATATTGTTCTTACGTTACAAATAATTAATAATACTTTGTATGGTACAAACTAAAAATAGGAGAATTGGTGTGAATAATAATTCCGCTACTAAGTATATGCGAATAATTGCTTCCATTATATGTGTTGGACTTATGATGGTTGTTACAGAAGTACTGGCTGCCAAACATGGTGGCGGCGGAGGCGGCGGCAATAATATTACGCTCGGCACCATGGCATCAAACGTTACTGACACTTTCGATGCTATAGGCAAACTGATCACTGGCGGTTCATATATTGCGGGTCTTGGATTTTCAATTGGTGCTATTATGAAATTCAAGCAACACAAAGATAATCCAACCCAAATCCCAATAGGTACTCCAATTGCTCTGATTCTGATCGCTGCAGCATTATTATTCCTGCCTTCTATTCTGAGCGTTGCTGGATATACAATGTTTGGTAGCTCTGGCGGTCAAACTGCAGGCCCATCTGGTATAACCTATTCCGGGGCATAAGTTAATTAAATTGTCTGGCACTGTTGAGAGGCTATTATCAGCCTTTTAACAGTGCGTTAACGATGAGAGTAAAGTAAATGGTTGGTACCCAGGAAAGCAAAAATCTTAAGCTTGTTGCCAGCCCAGGAGCGTGGAGGCTTTATTCTGCCAGAAAAGCAGATGAGCGTTTTAAGGCTTTTGAAGTAAAAGTTTTTCGCCGTGACCGATATACCTGTCAGTTTTGTGGTTTTCAGGCTCGTCTTTTCCAGGAAGTCATTAATCTTGATGGTAATTATACCAATAACCAGTTATCCAATCTGGTAACCGCATGCTGTTTTTGCGCTCAATGCTTTTTTGTTGAATCGGTAGGCGTTGGCGGATACGGTGGCGGAACTCTTATTTATTTACCTGAGCTAACTCAGGCCGAACTTAACAGTTTGTGCCATGTTTTATTTTGTGCAATTACTAATGATACCGGTTATAAAAGCAGTGCGCAGAATATCTATCGCAGTTTTAAATTTCGTTCGCAAATAGTTGAAGAAAAATTTGGAGAAGGTACCAGCGACCCCGCAATTTTTGGACAATTAATTATTGATTCGAATGCAGCATCTCCTGAAACACTTGAAAAACTTTTTAAAAATGTCAGACTCTTGCCTTCGAGAGCTAAATTCCGTAAACAAATTGAACAATGGGCTGCTAGCGCCCTTGAAGAAATCGCAGATAGCAATTAATGGTTAATTCAATTCCCCTGATAAAATTGCTTGGAGTAGGGATATAACATGGCTAATTGGGCTGATTCTTTTTTTGAAGGTGTAGATACTTTTTTTGCTTGGCTTAGTACATCTCTTAAGCAGACAACAGAATCATATTGTGATCTTGAAACGGCTGATAGTCCAACCGTCCTGGTTAATCACGACGGTTCATTGCTTTCAGTCATCCAGATTGAAGGCGTTACCGCGTTAGCGGGAACAGAGGAATTTGAACGACTTGTTGAAGGGCTGACCAATTCTCTCCAGGCTGCAATGAGCCGGCCGGGCCATGCCTTACAGGTTTTTTTCAGTCACGATAAACAAAACATCAGAAAAATTATCAGAGATATTTATGAGCCTGCAGAAAATACGGCTAAAAGGCTTGAACTTGATCTGGATGATTTATTCCACGAGCGAGTAGCTTATTTATCCCAATACTGTGCCGAGGAAAGAGTTTTTTTCGTTTTATATACCCGGCCCTTTAATCTGACAACCGATCAATTGAAAGCAGCTAATAAATCCAAGCTGAAAATATTAAGAGATAAAAAAGCTCCGGCTTTTAAAAATACACAAACTATTTATTCTGCAATTCCTGAAATTCGTGATACCCATGACGCATATGTCCGCGCAGTTTTAAATGATTTAAGTTCGTTGAATGTCCTGGCTTCCTTGCTGGAAGTTCATAAGGCGATTTATGCGGTTCGAATGACTGGCGATCCGGACTTTACTGCAGATGACTGGGAGCCTTCACTGCCTGGCGACAGGCTTTATTCGCGTGAAATCAATAGCTTTGAAGGAGATGCCTCCGATTTATTATGGCCATCGCTTGCTAAACAGATTATTCCGCGGGATGCTGAAGTTATCGATTTAAGAACCGTTCGGGTTGGTAATAAAATTTATTCAAGTGCCTTTATTGACTTGTTTCCAAAAGATGTCAGACCATTTTTAAGTTTATTTGCCAGGATATTACCTTCTCATGTTCCCTGGCGGATTTCTTTTTTAATTGAAAGTGAAGGTTTGGAGACGATCAAATTCAAAGGGCTACTGGCTTCAATCCTGAGTTTCTCATCGGCGCAAAATCGCTTGATCAGCGACTCGGTTAACCTGCTTAAATATATTCAGCTTAATACTGACGATCCGGTTGTACGGTTAAGGGTTGTTGCATCGACCTGGGCGCCTGAAGGCGATATTGCACTCTTGCGGCGCCGTAGTTCAGAGCTGGTAAAAGCTATTCAGGGCTGGGGTTCGACTGACGTTTCCGAGGTATGCGGGGATCCGTTTGCCGGGTTTGTATCAAGCATGTTAGGTACAACCTTAAACAGTGCCGCTGTTGCTTCTATTGCGCCCTTGACTGATGTTGTTACCATGTTGCCGATTACCAGACCGGCTTCGCCATGGAAAACAGGTGCATTATTATTTCGTTCGCCCGATGGTAAACCATGGCCTTACCAACCAGGCTCAAGCCAACAGACAACCTGGATTGATTTGGTGTATGCACGCCCTGGATCGGGTAAATCGGTATTGTCGAATGCATTGAATTTAGCGCTTTGCCTGTCCGGGGGGATTACCCGTTTGCCGCGAATTGCAATTATTGATATTGGGCCTTCCAGTAGCGGTTTGATTTCACTGCTGAAAGAAGCGCTGCCCGCATCACGTCGTCACCTGGTGGCTTATCATCGTTTGCGGATGACCCCTGAATATTCGATTAATCCTTTTGATACGCAATTGGGTTGCCGTTATCCGACTGCAGCTGAGCGCTCTTTCCTGGTGAATTTCCTGACTCTGTTAACAACGCCTCTCGGCTCTCCAAAGCCCTATGATGGAATGGCTGATTTGGCGGGGATGGTTGTTGATGAGCTCTATAAAGCGCTGGCGGATGAGTTTAATCCCACCCCATATGCACAAGGGGTCGAAGAGTTTATTGATGGTATTTTGGAAGAAATTGGTTTTGTACGTGACTCCAAATCGACCTGGTGGGAGGTTACTGACGCATTATTTGCAGCTGGTTTTACTCATGAGGCAATGCTTGCCCAGCGTTATGCCATGCCGTTGCTGGCTGATGCTGCGTCAATTTGCCGTAGTTCTTCCATCGAGGATTTGTATGAACGAGTTACAGCACCGACTGGCGAGTCATTAATCAATTCATTTTCCAGGATGATTTCAGGGGCAGTTCGTGAATACCCGATTTTATCGCGGATAACCAGTTTTGATATTGGTGATGCCAGAATCGTATCACTGGATCTGGACGAAGTAGCCAAGAGCGGCGGAGATGCCGCCGATCGCCAGACATCAGTAATGTATATGTTGGCCCGCTATGTATTGGCGCGTCATTATTATTTGACCGAAGAGAGTATGGGAAATATTCCAGAACAATACCGTGAATACCATAAACAGCGGATCCTGGAAATTCGTGAAGATCCCAAGCGTATTGTATATGACGAATTCCACCGTACTTCAAAATCTTCCGCAGTACGTGATCAGGTTATTATCGATATGCGGGAAGGACGTAAATGGAAAGTTCAGATTGCACTGCTTTCGCAATCAGTTGATGATTTCGATTCAGTCATGATTGATTTCGGTACCTCAATCTACATTATGGATGCGGGTCCAGCACAAGCGATTGAAAAAACGACCAAGATCTTCGGATTATCGAATACCGCAAAAATTGCTTTGCGAACCCGAGTACATGGTCCCCGCCAGGGAGGTGCGACTTTCCTGGCTCAATACGCTACCAAGAATGGCTTGAACGTTCAGCTGCTGACACTAACATTAGGACCGATTGAGTTATGGGCATTCAGTACAACGGCTGAAGATACCGCTGTACGGAATAAACTTTACCGCTATCTCGGGCCCGCAGAAGCAAGGCGGGTACTAGCAAATTTATTCCCCAACGGTTCTGTTGCCAAGGAAGTGGAAGAGCGTTTAGTGGCAATGAAAACCGAGATGGGATTAATTGAAGATGACGCTGCGTCTAGTGTGATTGATCAATTGGTCGCTGATATCTTGAACGCTTATTCCAAAGATCCGAATATTAAACATCTGGCTGCCAAGGTCGGGTAGTGTTGGGATTTGACCCCATGTTGTATTAATGCGGCATTTTTTGTTGGGTCAAAACGGCCCAACCTACATTCCTTTTGAAATACTGTTAGCAGATGAAGGCTCGGATTCCTGACGCATATATGTTCCCAACATTTTTTCAAGCGGACCTCTTATGTTAACATCTGCCGAAGGATGTTTTCTGAGATATTCGTGTGCCAAATTGGTTAAATCAGGATCGGTTGGGTTTTGTTGATGCGCTTTTACCAGTTCATGGACTTTACTTACTCGCATCTGGTTAGTGAATTTCTTATATTCAACATGGGTTGTTTCCAAATCCTGCTTCCCAAGCTTATCAAATCCGCCGCAAGCTATAGCTTTTTGACAGAGCTGAATACCATGAATATTGGAGCGGGTGTTAGCTATGGTACAGTTATCGCATTTTTGGTTTTTCTGCCTGATAGTCTGTATCGGCGGTTTTTCATCGGTTATTTTACGTACCTCGCTGATTACGGTGGCATAGGGTATCCCTTTAGCATGGCCATTTAATACTGTATTAATAAAGGTCGAATTAATTTTATCCAAATCAACCCGAAAAATCTGGGTGCCTTCTTCACCAGATTTTTTAGTAATGCCGCGATCGGTCAAAACCAGATAACCTGTTTTAGACTCTGCTCCATCAGGAATTATGGATAAACCCATAGCATGACCAGCAACACTGATTGGAATAGTTGTGATTTTACCTTCCTGAACGCGGCTCACTAGCGCTTCACCGGCTTCAGGTATTCCAAGAGCCGTGCTGTTGGAAAATTTTGCTGCCTGATTAGCAAAATCAAATGCCTCAGCGATTTGCTGAAAATCGGCGTTGGCTGAGTTTTTGGCATAAGCGCCAACGGCATCGGCCATCATTTGGTAAGTTGGTCCGATATGGCCAAATTGTGAGAAGGTACCATCTTTACTGGTCATTACTATTCCCAACGATAAACCAAAATGTTTAACCGGATGCAGAGTTGGTTTTTGGGTAGCAGTAAAACCAGTTCGCTTTGCAGCATCACTGTCCAGTGCTAATTCAAAGGCTGCTTTTTCTATCGGGCCTGCCGTTGCGCCAAGTTTTGTTAACTGATCTGCCAGTTCAAAGTCCTGATTTAGCAATGCCTGGGTAAGCAGACTATGACCATGCTGATTTCGGGCAATATTTAATGCTTCCTGAATCTGCTGAAGGCCAAAGGCTAGAGCAGCCTCCATTAGTTGTTGTTTTAAAGTATCCTGATCGGTTTGTTTTTTCCTAAACAGGCGCGTTAAAAAATTGAACAAGCGTTGCTGTTGGGCTGTTATATGTTCTATGGCTACTGATGCCGTCTTTTCGGCTGACATGATTTTTGAGTATAAATAAGAAGCTAAATCAGTGCTGCTTTGTTCATGCTGAAAAAAAGGCATTATTTATCCTATGCATTTATATGATAATCAGTATAGCACATAAACTCTTCTCTCTTGCCGTTCCATTTATATTGTAGCCTGGGTGAAACGAAGTGAAACCCGGGTTCCGGTCCTTTGGACCTCCACCCAGGCTACTCTTTTTCTGGAATTTAATTTTAATCTAAAGTCCTTTGGACATCAGGCTGCTATTATCGCACTTATGTTGATGCTGGCACAACTAGAACTACCAACCCTATGCACTCAAGTTAGCCGGAGGTGGACTTAGTTCTATGCCTAAATTAGTCGGTGTTAGCCCGGCACGATCAAAGGCATCTCTAAATTGGTTAATAAGATATTCCGGTGCTTTATCACGATCGTGGTTTTGGCTCTTCGTACCTCGATGCCCGCCACCATGCATTGTAACCGTGGCTTTATTACAAGCGCGACTTAGCGCTTCTCTGGGGGTAGCTACATAAGCGTAAATATTCTCAAGCTCAATACGGCATCTGTTCCTGCCTGTAGCTGTTATTGTTCCTTTAAATTGGTAGGTAAGATTAACCAACTCGCGTAAATTGATTGCATCGTAAGGCACCAGGCCAAAGACCTTTAAATAAGTATCCTTATGACTGTCTTTAAGGGGTATCGCAGGCAATTGCGTAGAAGCTGTCTGTTTTTTTGAAGGCTTTTCCTTTTTGTAAAACGAATAGTACGAGCTACTGGTCTCAGCAAGAGCAATTTCGTCTTCATCGCTTTTGTCAGCAACGGTTATTTCGCTTGTGCTTGCAGTTTCTAAAACTTCCAATACTTCTGTTGTTATACTGGGCTCTTGATTAACTTCTGGTTCATTAATGATTGTTTCATCGGTAACGCTAGTCTTTACAGCTTGTTGTGGAGCATCAGTAGCGTTAGAATAATCATTAACCGTTTCTTGAGCTTCAGAAACAGGAGCAACAGCGGTAATTAAAGAGCCAGTTATTAAGCCTCGATCTATTTTTGATTTTTTATAGGCTGGAGGTGATGAACCCGGAACTTTAGTTGACTCAGAGGCTTCTTGTGCAATCCTGGTATGATTGTGTTGCTTTTCTAGCTTGCGCAGCAAGTGATTAATTTTAGCCTCTAACTCATAAAGAGGCTTCATTTCAGCAAACAATAGTAAAATTTGATTTTCCGATTTTTTTACTTTGACATATTTCAATGCAAGCAAACCCCTATAATAGCTTGCAATTAAGGCTTGAAACCGAGGTTCTCCAGGGTATTTGTGTTCTAGCATTAACATTTTATCTTTATTGTTATTTAATTTTTTATTATCTGGTTCTACAGAACAATGTTTATCATCAATAATTTTTACGTTTACTTCATCTGCAAATTGTTTACAAATAGGGCTAACGCTGGGTTCGAGTATTGTTAGCAGGGCAGCAAATTGATTAATTTCATCCATTAACGGGGTTTTGTTAATGTTTCTCATAAACTGTTTGGTTTTTTTCTTTGCTTCTTCTTTAGTAAAATAATGAGCCAGGATGTTATTAATCAAATCTCTGTTAAGAGCGTCACTAATGGTGATTCTCAATTGTTTATAATATAAGAAAATGCATAAATACAAATCATCGATACGGTTTAGCTCAGCTAAATCCTTCATCTCCTGCAAGCTTTGGATATCTTTTACCGCACCGGTCACTATTGTTTTTTGCAATTGCTTTATTGGCGTCTCTTTTAAATGCTGAGATTCTCTAGTATGGGGTAGAATATCCAGGCTAATATATTGCGATACAATCAGTTCGACTAATTCCTGGTGGTTGCCAATGCGGGCGCGCTTGATTAGGCCTTGGCTATAGTTCAATTGAGCATCAATGCATTTTTTTACAGTTTCCAATGGCAAATTAGCATCATGCTGACTGTTATCTGAATTGTGTCGAGAAGAAAAAAACAGGTTGGTAGAAGGCATAATGTCATAGCATAAAAAAAATACTATTATAAAATTTAATCATTAAGAAAATATTAAATACACACAACAAATTTGGCTTTGCGCTTTGTGCCGGACAATTTATTAATCGGCAATAGAGCTCTTAATAATTATTGAGCATAAATAGGGCGCTATGTTAAAATTATGAGATGTCTATTTTGAGAGTACAAATATGCCTGGTCCAGCCACCGTAAAAACAGAAAAATCTCTTATCATTTAGAGACGCTATCTTAGTTAAAAAAACCCTCCAAATGGGAAAAATTAAAATTGATGATCAACGCATTTTCTCAAATTTATTTCATCAGGAGTTAATTAAGTTATGCGAAGAAACAATTAATAACTACAAAACTATCAATAATTCTTATCATTACACCATCTCATTCACACACAATCATGGAATAGCAGGACGTCAACGCGCAACTGAATTACTCGGTCAAATCCATAAAACAACCTCTACGCCGCGATTAATAACTGATTTGTTGACTTTTTTACAAAATCCAGACAACGGTAATTTAGACAAGCACTCGTTACGTCCCATGCTATTAGACTCTTTGCATAAAAAGTTTGAAATCAGTGGTTATGATTATTTTGAGGGCGAGAGCAGGTGTGATTTTGGTAGTAGACTAAAGGTTATTGCCCGGCTATGCAATTGTCCAGAGTTAATTACGACAGATAAATTAAGCAATAGCTTGCTAGATAAACTGGCATCTTCCTGTAGCTTTGGATAATCGCGGCCAAAACGGATAAGCCCCCGGGTGAGCGCTATGCGCTCTCTCAGAGTTTAGGTAAGCAAATTACCATTTTATGGTGTGGCATTAGGCGAATAATCAACCCCTGCGTTATTTACCCATAAAACTCACCGTTTTACAAAATTTCTTTGCTTAAATTAAAGCTATTTTAAAAGCATGCGATTTCATGAAGCATCTAACCGGTTGTGAGCGGCTCTTTGCTAATTCATATTTTATTTATGCCGGATCAAGCTACCTTAATTTTACTCTTTTCTAGTGGTGAATTAGCTATAATTTGTTCATTTGCAGACAACAAGGCTTGAATATATGTATATACCATGTATAATTATATTATGAATATACATTTCTGGAGTTACAATGTCTACGGTTACTTTAACTAAATGGGGAAACTCAATAGGAATTCGTATTCCCTCAGTTATCATTAAAGAAGCTCATTTACATCCTGGTGAAGAATTGGAAATTAGAGCAGATGAGAAGGGTGTGCTTACATTAATTCCAATCAAAAATCAGCAAGAAGGATGGTTAGAGCAATTCAATGCTCTTGTGGATGATGGTAGTGATGAGAGTCATTTAAATCTAAGCAATGATTTTGATATGGATGAATGGACATGGTAAAAATAAAAAGGTTTGATGTTTTTTTAGTCAATCTTGATCCTACCATTGGTTCTGAAATTAAAAAAACACGTCCGGCAGTAATCATATCACCGGACTCAATAAATTTGAGTAGGTTGAAAACAGTTATTATTGCACCGATGACCAGCACCATTAAAGACAATTTTCCAACTAGAATATTGACAGAATTTAAAGATAAAAAAGGGCAGATTGCACTTGATCAGCTGAGGTCAATAGATCGCACGCGTATTGTCAAAAAATTAGGTGTTATTGAAAGGGAAGTTCAAAATAAGGTACTAGAGCTTTTATCCATAATATTTCAAAAATAGTTTTTCCTTGAGATAATAAGTCTGATCTAAATAACTAGACTTATAAACCTTAATGGAGAACCTCTCGCTGTAACCAGTTTACACAATTTCTTTGCTTAAATTAAAGCCGGTTAAAATTCCTGGGCTGAAGGGGTTAATCTGGTTCTGGGTTTTTAACAGGTAACGGCCGGAATTTCCATTGACTTCAAATAAAATTTGCAAGCTTGCACTGTCGTTGTTATCAACGAGGACATTCACTTTTTGCAGCATTTTGAAAAATGCCCATGGGCCTTGTTCTTCCAGTTCAAAATGCTCGCCTTCAATCGAATTCAGGCTTAGTTTCGCTCCGGCTTGCGGCCAGATGAAGGAAGTATAGGAATCGCTGCCTTGGGTGTCGGTTAAAATCGTGGAGCCGATAGTGAGTTGCAGGTTTGATACTACTGGATCCAGATTGATTTTTTGCAAGCTGAATTCAATCTTGCTATCCAAAGAGTTATCCGGGAAAAACATATTACTGATTACATTTGCCCGAATCAGTTCATTTAATAATTCAGGTGAAAAAGGCAGTACATAACCATTCATTTCCTTTGCTGTCCATTGCGGATGGGAAGTATCAAGGAATGGTTTGAGGTAATTGTTTACAAAAGTATTCAATTTGCCGTTAGGCGCAAAAAACTGATTAAAATCAGCAAGCGTTACCTCTTCTTTTTCCTGTGAATCTAATGGATAACGGTGGGCGATTGTTTCGATATAACTGTTATATACATTCTGCCTCCATTGCGTATTCAGGTACTCTTTGCTTTCATTAATAAAAATGAACCAGGTATCATCAGCAATCTGTTTTGCCCAGCCTGCAACAGGGTCAGGCAATTGCCGGGCACGGGCATAAATAGCACTCAGCGGATCTGCCGGGTTGTCGCCCTGGAATCTTGCGCGGGTTAAATTGAATACGGTCTGGCCATGATCGTCGACCAGAGATAAGGTTGTAATAAATTTTTCAAGCTCATGAATAGTCTGGGTCAAGTCCTTGCTTGCTGAATCGCTCATCAGGCTTAACGACGTAAATTTATTGGCTATTTTCTGATTAAATAAACCGCTGCTATCAGCTACATCCGGACTGGTATTCTGCTGGATCAGATTAACCAGACTGGCAATCGCGTTATTTTGATATAAGAGCTGGGTAAGCTGTCTTGCCTGCTCATAACCCTGATAATGATGGGGCTGGGTACGCCGGCTGAAATTTTGCCACCAGGTCATATAATCAAAGCAATAAGCTTCTTCCAGTTGCTGTTGAATGTTTGCCAGATCCTGCCTTGCCAGAACCCAGTTTTCCTGTTGCAGCTTATGCGCAATTTGAGGTAACTGTTGAAAGACCTGTTTAAATCCCTCTTTAGTGTAATAAACCGGTAAAGACTTGCTTGCCAGATCAAAGCCATCAATTTTCAGCGGCTGTGTTTCCTGCGGAAAGCTATTTTTCGCTAACGAATAATACAGGTAGGCGGCAGGCAGGGCATTAAGGTAATTACGGGTATCAGTGACTAATTGCCGGCTAATTGTCAGCGGTTGGAACGGTTGTTTTAATGCATTTTTGATCAGGAATAATTCTTTATCGTTAATTGGCCCGGTCTTGCCATCAGGTTGATGGGCATTGAACCAGGTAATAATTTCCGGTTCGGAAAAATGCTCTGGCTCTGCAAGCATTAAATAAATTTTCAGTGCCTGATACCGTTCGGGTTGCGATTGTGAGGGATTGGTTATCACATTTTCAAGGTTTGCAACCAGTTCAGGCAGGAAACTGTCATGCAACTGATGCTGAGTGCTGTTATGTAATTGCGCTTTTAGCCGTTCAATTGCAGATAAAGACAGGATATTGCTGGGTATTAGCCCCAGTTTTTCTTCGGCCTGCGTCAAATGATAAAATGCTGATGCTCTGTTTTCACTTTGATTAATCAGTGTTTCATAGGCTAATAATTCTTTACTTGCCGCATCAAGCAGACGTGATGTTTTGAAGTGTTGATAACCAAGACCAGCCAGAAGTAACGCAGCGCATGATGCTGATATGGCTCCAATCAGTTTATAACGTTGATCCGTACGGGTTGTGCGACGCATGGTTTGTTGCTGAAAAGCCAGCAGGGCGCCCTCAATAAAATATGCCCGATAATTGGTTGCTTGTGGAAAACGATCCTGGACTGTCAGCGAATACTCATGCTGAATCTTTTTATTTAGCTGGTCTATGCTTAAGCCGCCCTGTTCGGCACTGGCGAAATATATTGCCCTGGTTTTAAAATACTGAGGTGATATATTTTGCAAAAGAGCCTGAATGGGAATGCGTAAGCTGGTCAATTGTAATGGAAACTCTCGAATCAATGTCCGTTTGAGGCTTGAACGAGCAGGATGCAGTTTATGAATGATCTGCTGCCCTAAAACTTCAATCATCCGATCAAATTGTACTTTATAATGAGCGGCAAGCTTGGCTCGTTGAGGCGAAAACTCCAGCGAAAATCCCAGTGGTTTTTTTAGTTCAGCTGCATGTTCAAACTGAAAAAACTCACAGAACCCTGCAAGGGTATCAAGTTTGGTGATAATAATCGCCGTATCAACCGCATACCCCAGGGCATGTCCGAACCGGTTAAGCAATTGATTATGCAATTTGCACTGTTCCAGCTGTTGCGAGGGATCGCCAAACAGCAAGTCGCTGCTATCAACCGCCAGCAATATACCACTGATTTTTACATTTTTATGACAACGGTTAAGTTGTTTTAAACTGGAAGCAAGCAGATTTTCGCTTTGGTTCAGCCAGGTTTCACCCAATTCAAGAATGACGCCATTCTGGTTATAAAAAAGATTGGCATTATACTCAGAGCCGATTGAGTAGCGGGTTAATTGGCTTTGATTCAGTAAAGCGGTTTTTCCCTGACCGATTTTTCCCGTCAGCAGAATGAATGACAAGGCATTATTCTGAACTTTTAACTGATTAAAAATCTTTTTTAAAGCATCGCAAATAATTGTTAACGAGTTATCCATTAGTCATCCAGTTTGGCAATTACAGTATGCCCGAACTGGATATTTTTAGCTTGATTATCCAGCAGGACATAACTTAGGGCATAACTTGCAACCAGAACCGCAACCGAGATACAGCCGGCAGCAATTATTGTGCGATAACTTTTTACTGGCTGCATTTCAATTTCAGCTTTTTCAGTATCTTTAAATAAGTGCAGTGGTTTATTGACACGGTGTTGCTGGATCAGTTGAAATAATTCTTCAATCAGATTATCAAGCGCAAGACGGCCATCAGCCTGTTGATGATATTTACCTTCAAAGCCACTGATGAGGCAGTAATAGGCCAGTTCGATAACGTCAAGATATTGGTTTGGCCGTTCCTTGATATAGGCAATCACGTCAAAGAAGCGTTCTTCCGGACCCGTTTCATCATAGGATGAAGGCGTAAACGCGACAAATTCAGGCGCTTTACCGTGCAGACGCAGATAGCATTTGCCTAATAGTTCATCAATCGTTGCGCACAGTAAATAATGGGCAATACAGTCAAGTTCATCGGTATAGTCTTTACCTTCCAGGCGGCTGTGAAAGGCGCGCATTTCATGTTCAATATTATCCCTGATGCTATTAATAGGCGGTACAGAAGGACTGATGCAAAGCCTTTCCATCAACGATAACAAAGGACCTGCTGCTGCAACAAGCGGATTGGTAGTAAAAGGCGCAATAAAAAGTTTGGAACGATAATAGCCCGCAGACACTTTATTCGTGTCTGATAATGACAGTCTGTTGACAAGGGATATTGATAATTGCCCTGCTGTCATAATCCACTCCAAATGAACTGTAACGGTTGACTGAATGTTTCATCATAATGAAGATTTTGATAATACGTGATCTGTAGAATGTTGTCGATAACCAAAATTATGGGAGCTTTGAAGTTTGATTCAAGCGCTCCATTGGCAGGTGAGTGTATTGGCATTTTTGAGAATAAAGTGCACAATATGATTTGCTCAGTCGACTTAAATTCTGGAATATTGCATTATGTTTGCCAAATTGATTCTTGCTTTAACGCCAATGGTATTAGCTTTGCCGCTCGCAATGGATTTATATGTACCGGCAATAGCCCATATGACCCAGGAATTTCAGGCGACAGATACCCAGATGCTGTTAACCCTGAACTGGTTTATGCTTACTTCTGGATTGATGCAATTGGTGATAGGGCCGGTTTCCGACCATTATGGCCGCCGTAAAACAGCCCTGGTCATCATTGCCTGTTTTGCCGTTGCATCATTATGCTGCGGATTAAGTACGACAGTGTGGCAATTATTGTTTTTTCGTATTCTGCAAGCTGTTGGTTCGTGCGGCATGATGGTGATTGGTTTTGCAATTGTGCGTGATTGTTATGCTGGAGATGAAAGCGCCAAGGCATACAGTTTTCTCAATGGTATGATTTCGTTTTCACCCATCTTTGCGACTTTTATCGGCAGTTATCTTGATTTGTATTTGGGGTGGTCTTATACGTTCTGGATTCTTTTATTTATTGCCGGCGCTGCTTTTTATACTATGGGAGCCTGGCTGGAAGAAACCCTGCCGGCGAATAAACGCACGCCCTTATCCGGCAAACTTTTTAAGCAATATCTGACTGTAATCCGTAATGAGGATTTTACTGTTTATAATCTCGCTTCAGCGTTTGGGCATTGCTATCTTTATTTATTCTGTGCTTTATCGCCTTACCTGATTATGCGCTGTCTTGGTATACCGCAAACCCAATATGGTTTTTATTTCTGTTTTATGGGGATCTCATTACTGATCGGCAGTTTTATTGGTGGGCTGGTGGTCGAGCGTATCGGTATTTTCAAGACTTGTATCGCCGGTTATTTAATTACCCTGGCAGGCGGTCTGTGGATGTGGATCTGGTATCTTTATTATGGTTTGAGTGTCCATAATTTTGTTTATCCTATGCTGCTGATTGGGATGGGCGGCACATTCTGTATGGGCGCTGGATCAGGCGGCGCGATGGAGCCGTTTGAGGAGGCCAAGGGAACAGCAGCGGCAGCGTGCGGAGCCAGCCGTTTCTTCTTCGCTGGCATAGCCGGGTATTTTCTGATTAACAAAACAGTTACGTCCACGTTGCCGCTAGCTGTTCCAGCTGTCTTGTTCAGCTTGATCGGGTTAGCAAGCCTTGCCTGTTTTTATCGCGAAAAATGGACGGTTACACAGCCATCTGTTTGATTGTCACGAAGTATGCCTTGAAACAACGTCGTGACAATCGGCTGCAAAATTACGTTAACTTCCGATTTGATAGACTACCGAAAACAACAAATTGTGGCTGTCCATCCGGTTGGAGATACTGACGTTTGCTATACCTGTTGCATTATAGATTTGCGTGGTAGTACGGCCGGTATTTTGATAAAGATAATTTAATCGGCCTTTGAGATTGGATAACAAAGGAAATGCAATGCCCGCGCCTGCTTCGAACGCGAATTTGGCATTACTGTGTCCGGATGTTTTCATACGGCCTTCTTCTGCTACATCTGAATATGCCGGATAATCATGATAATCAAGGCGGGCATAAGAGGCACCGACACCCAGTACAACTACCGGTGAAATCGCTTTATAGAATGGTTTTAGCAATGCTTCTGCCTCAATAAAACCGTTGTAGACATTCCCGCCCATATTGTAATTGTAATTATTAAATAACCAATCGTCATATTGCAGCACCGCGCCAGTGAAATTGGCTCGTTGGTAATAAAGCGCCGGGCCGATACTTAAGCCTTGAAGGTAAGTATTCTGGTAAACCGGTTTTTTCAGTGCGACGCCAAACATGGGAGCATGTCGGCTAGTGCGCTGGATCATGCGATCGGTTTCAAGTTCGGTAACTACATATTGGAGATTTTTGGTACCCGATTCGTATTGATAGATACCAAAAGAACCGCTCAGCAGCCAGTCAGTGAAATAACCGGCGCTATTCGCATAAGCTGTGAGCGGTAACAACATAGTTGCTGTAAATGCCTGTTTTAGCACCTTAGTCCTTGTGCGCATTTCTATCCTTAAAAGCGTATTACCCAACTTTTTATTAAAACATATTTACTGCTGGTTGTTCAACAACCCACAACCAATGCGAGCGCCGCCACCGCCAAGAGGAGGGGTATCACTGTAATTATCGCCGCCTTGATGAATCATCAATGCCAGATCTTTTAAATCGCTGGTTTTCAGACGCGGCGCCAGTAATGGTGTATTGGCTGTTCCATCAAGGCTGAATAATACCGGCAAATCGCCTAAATGACCTTCCCCGTAAGGGCCCTGGTGGCTATTCGTGTGTTTGGGATCATAATGCCCGCCGGCAGCCATCCCGGCATCGCTGCAATTCGCAGTCTGGTGCAGATGAAAACCATGTGCGCCCACCGGCAAACCATTGAGGTTAGGTTTAATCAGCAGGCCATACGGCGTATCGCTGAACACAACTGTGCCCAAGGCCGTTTTATTATTGTCTGTACTGTAGACCATTGTTGTGATGTCGGCCGCAATAGTTTGCGTTGCCAATAATAATGAACCCATCAGCATGCTATATTTCATAGTCATATCATTACCTCCTTAATGTTGTTCAAAATATTCCGATTCAACGCCATAAATAGAACAAGCAAGTAATTTATTGGATTTCTTTTCCCAATCTGGCTTACTGAGTACTTCGATGGCATTCTGGTAACCGGTTTCCATACGCAAATTGACTACCGAGCGAATAAAATTATAGTCTTTGAACGAGTGCGAAAAGGGTGTGCCATTGTAAATCACATGCACCACGCTAAACCGTTTGGCGTGACCTAAATCAAGGATTTGTTGTACGCGAGGATCTTTTCTGGCCTCAGGGGTTAATTTCTCGCCTAAAAACTGAATTGCTGCCTGTAAATTCTGTCGGCTGGTATAAACATTGGTTAACCGGCGTGAATGGCTGGCATAGCGGATATCTTTCTGACGCTCATCGACCTGATCCAGGGTATGTGGTAAATGGCCTTTCAGGCTGAAGCAGTCAACGACAAAACACAAGGTATCCAGTTCCGGCAGAGCGTCCAGAACCGTAACCAGCGGCGTGTTGGCATAAATGCCGCCGTCCCAGTAATAGTCTTCACCGATTTTAATTGCCGGCAACCCGGGCGGTAAAGCGCCGCTTGCCATGATATGTTCCGGTGTAATGGTCATTAACTGATTATTAAAAAACTCCATCTCGCCAGTGGCAATATTAACCGCTCCGAGGCAGAGAGTGACTTCTTTGCTATTGATGCGATCAAAGTCAATCAGATTTTCAAGCGTGCTGCGTAACTCGGAGGTATCATAATAACTGAGCTTGTCCGGTGTATCGTTAGTAAATAAACCGGGCGGCATGATACGTGGTTTAAAAAAACCGTCAACGCCATGCATTATGGTATGAAAAGCGCCTGACTGGTTATGAAGATGATGGGCAATATCATTATTACCAAGGCTTTGGCACAGGAAGTCAGACCAGAGTTTAGGCGTAATCGTATTCCAAAAGGTTAATAATTTATCAATTTGCTGACCAGGCGGATTCCCGGCAATAATAGAACTATTGATTGCGCCGATTGATACGCCGGCAAGAAAATTCGGAACATAGCCGCGCTCGTGGATTGCCTTATAGGCGCCTACCTGGTAAGCGCCCAGGGCGCCGCCACCCTGAAAAACGCAGGCGATACGATCATAGTGCTGCTTTTCCTGTAGGCAATCGGCCGGTTTGTTTATGTGAGACAGCGCTTTTTTAACATGTTTTTTCGCCTTTTTGGCGTTATTTTGTTTTGCCATAATAATGTTCCTGCGTCCTGCATTACATTAGTATATAGCGGATTAATAATATTTGCGCGTAAAAAAGCTGCCAGCCTTAAACATAAGTTGCTACTGCCGCCATTAATAAAAAGCCGATAATCACAAAACTGTAATCACGCAGGTTGCAGCAACGTTCAACCATGACACAGCGCTCAAGTCCATGCAGAGTGCCAAGATACAGGAACGTACCTGCTGACGCGGCAATCAGGATTGGGTCAAATAAGGAGTTGGTTTCTATACCGCGGCCAAAATACCAGCCGATAAAAATACCAAGCGGGGTCATCATGCTGAATGAAAGAAAGAAAATCAGGCTTTGTGCGCGGCTTAATGAACTTTTGTTGAGCTGGACTGCAATGGCAAAGCTTTCAGCCCATTTATGGGTAATAATCGCCAGAAACAGCATAATAACTACTGAATTGCTGTGATTGACCCCAAGTGCCGCTCCCAGCATTAAGGAGTGAATTGAAAGCATTGCCCAGGCTAAAATCGCAAAGGACGGATGGGTGGTATCGTTATGATGATACAGTTCTTTTCCCAGATGCTCAAACCAGAGAAAAAATAAAAAGACCGCGCCAGTAATGATAAAGGCAAAAGGATAATGGTAGCCTTCAGCAGTAAATAAGGAATTAGCCTCCGGCAGCATATGCAATAAAGCAGCGCCCAGAAACACACCGGTTGCCAATGTCTCACCGATGGGGAAATCAATGTGATCTTCATTTTCAAGGCGCTTTTTAAAAGGATACCAGCCTGCTGACAGAATAACGGCAACGATGGCAATAGCAAACACTAATTTTAATGACGAGGCCGTAGCCAACAGGTTTATTTCATTCATACCGTATTTACAGGTTGCTGATTCAGGAAGTGAATAATATTTTCACAGACGGTATTAAGCAAGCGTTTTCTTGCAGCAACGCTCGCCCAGTGCAACAATATCAGGTTTGCTCATTTGTTATAACCTTTACCTTATTGTAAATTCTGATTTCAACAATATCGGGGTACGCTGCCAGTTCAGATTGTATCTGCTGATATACAGGCAAGCTTTCAGCAGTCAATTGTTGACAGATTAAGTCGATTCGCAATTTCCCATCATGATAATGCAGATTCCAGGACATGATCTCGGGAAACAGCGTTTTCCAGTGGGTAAACAGTTTGTCCTCAAGTTCCTGACGGTTGGGCAGGTGATATGACGGGCAGTTTTCTTCATCGTCTTCCGGATCAACATGGACGGTAACGTCTTCAACATGCTGCATTTTGTTGATCAGAGCGCGGTGGACATGTTGCGCGACATAATGGCCTTCCGAAACGGAAAGATAGGGTGCAACCTGGATATGAACATCGACAAAAATATCATGTCCCATAAACCGGCTGCGTAGCTGGTGGATTTTTTTTACACCTTTGACCTGTTTGATAATATTTTCGATTTCTTCCAGAGTCTTAGGATCAGCTGCGGTATCAACCAGTTCCTTGACGCTGTTCCAGGCATAATCTACTCCCATTTTTATGATCATGGCACCGACAATAACTGCGGCAATCGCATCAAAATAAATATAGCCGGCCAGACTGGCTGCAAGGCCGATAACAACGACAATCGATGAGGCAGCATCAGAACGGTGGTGCCAGGCATTGGCAATGACCAACGCCGATTTTATTTTTTCACCCACATGCCTGGTGTAATGAAATAACGCTTCATTGGCTAATATCGAAAAGACGGCAATGGGAAGCGCAATCCAGCCTGGTTTATCATGACTGGCATGGATTAATTCATCACAGGCATCCCATGCAATGCCGATACCGGCCAGGATCAGAAGCAAAGATAACAGTAAGGTTGCCGCAGTTTCGATGCGCTGATGGCCATATGGGTGTGAGTCGTCCGCATCCTGGCTGCCGTATTTGGACGCGAACAGCACCATGGCATCGGTTAACAGATCCGAGATTGAATGAAACCCGTCTGCTACGAGGGCGTGCGAGTGAAACCAGAAACCGCCAACGAGTTTGATTATGCCCAGGAGAGCATTCATCGCAGCGCCAATCAAGGTAATTTTTTTTGCTTGCCAATAGCGTTCCGAGCTGGCCATTATTTAACGGTATGGTTAAAAAACAATTTGTTATGGTAGCAATATCAGATTATCCATGCAATCGTTTGCTTTTGCCAAACGACCCAGCCTAACCTTGCAAAAACTGTTCAAACTCACCTAGCCAACGCTTGGCAATAGTTTGCGCCAGTACCGGATCATCTTGAACCAATTGCTTGGCTGTTACACCCACCGCAGGTAATAAATAGCCGTCACGCTGCAAGTTGGCGATTTTAAACTGTCGATAACCAGTCTGCCGTGTGCCCAACACTTCACCGGCACCTCGAAGCTGTAAATCCTTTTCTGCAATTACAAACCCATCTGTGGTGGCTCGCATTACCCGTAATCGCTCCGAGCCAACCTGCGACAACGGATTTTGGTATAAAAGCAGGCAATGCGACACGGTATGCCCACGGCCAACCCGGCCGCGTAATTGATGCAACTGCGCGAGTCCAAGGCGTTCGGCATTTTCGATGATCATCAGGCTGGCATTGGGTACATCAACGCCGACTTCAATAACCGTAGTTGCAACCAGCAAATCCAGTTCCCCTCCTTTGAACGCTGCCATAGTCGCTTCTTTTTCAACAGGTTTCATCCGGCCATGTACCAGACCTACGCGGGCATGGAGAAGTTGTTGCTGCAGCGTTTCAGCCGTTAAGGTTGCTGCCGTGCATTGCAGTTTTTCCGATTCTTCAATAAGGGTACATACCCAGTATGCCTGGCAGCCGGTGCTGATTGCACTGCTTAAGCGCTCAATTATCAATTCGCGTTTGTCCTGATTAATGACTACGGTATTAACCGGTGTTCGGCCTGGTGGTAATTCATTAATAATTGAAATATCCAGATGAGCAAATTGAGTCATGGCCAACGTGCGGGGGATAGGGGTCGCGGTCATTAATAATTGATGCGGCGTTAAGCCGTCTTTCTGGCCTTTTTGTTGTAACAGCAAGCGCTGCTCTACGCCAAAACGATGTTGTTCATCAATGATAACCACTCCGAGCTTATGAAATTCTACCGATTCCTGAAATAATGCATGGGTGCCGATTAACAGCTGGCATTCATTATTTAACACTTTTTCCAATGTTTCCCGACGTTCACGGATTTTCATTTTTCCGCTTAAACGGCCGCATTGAATGCCCAAGGGCTCGAACCAACGGGCAAAGTTTATGGCGTGTTGTTCGCTTAATAGTTCTGTCGGCGCCATCAAGGCGGCCTGATAGCCGTTTCCTATGGCTTGCAAGGCCGCAATCGCTGCAACAGTCGTTTTGCCGCAGCCGACATCTCCCTGAACCAGACGCAGCATGGGTTTATTTTGATTCAAATCTGCAATAATTTCGTCAGCCACGCGCTGCTGGGCACTGGTTAACGCAAAAGGCAACAGATTGGTAAACCGGTTTTGCAGTTCCGGTTGCGGCGGAATTATGGGCGCTTGTAATCGAGTGCGTTCCTTTCGGGCAAATTGCATACTCAGACGCTGGGCAACCAGTTCATCAAATACCATGCGTTGCAGAGCCGGGTGTTTGCCTTCCTCCAGTGCCTGAATGGAAATATCTGGCGGTGGATTGTGGAGTAGATTGACGGCATCGGCCAGCGGAGGAAAATTATTTTGCTGCAATTGTTGGGAGCTTAACCACTCAAGTTCAGCCAGTGCCGGCGTTACCTGATCCAGGGCTATTTTTACCAGTTGTCTGAGCCGGGATTGCGTGAGGCCTTCAGTGACGGGATAAATTGGAGTTAAGGTTTCCTCCATTACTAACTGACCGTCATCACTCAATAAACGATATTCAGGATGAATCATTTCGAGCTGATTGGCGAATTCACGCACCTCACCAAAGGCACGAATCCCGGTTGATTCATTTAAGGATTTAACCTGCTGTTTGTTGAAGTGAAAAAAGCGTAAGCGAATGATCCCGGTTTTATCTTCCACATAACAATAGAGCATCATCCGTTTGCCGTATTTCACTTCGGTTTTACAGACCTGTCCCGCAATGACGCAGTAGTCATTGACCCGCAGATCACGCACAGGCGTAATTCGTGTCCTGTCCTGATAGCGATAGGGCAAATGAAACAGTAAATCGGCAATAGTATGGATGCCGCATTTTGCCAGTTTTCCTGCCAGAGCAGGTCCAACACCTGGAAGTGTTTCACAAGATTGAGACAGCACGGTATGATATGTTGAATTGAAAGTATTGATAATAGCAGGAAATTTGCCGGTTGGGTCATTTCGGCCAACAAAAGTTGGTTGAAGAATTGTGGAGCAGGGTTATGAACAGGACAGTTTCTTTTACTGCGGGTGTGGTTTTAGTCTGGATTATCGGCTACCTGTTATTTGTTGGCCGCAGCATGCTGATCCCGATTGTAATCGCCATTTTTATCTGGCACTTGTTAAATACCATTGACGCTTCAGTCCACAAAATACCCTGGGTGGGTAAACGGCTGAACGGTAGTTTGGGGATGATTTTTGCATTGCTGGTTGTCGTCGTTTTTGTGCGGGTTTTAATCAGCATTATCGGCGATAATGTGAACGAAGTTATCGCCGCGTCTTCCCGTTATCAGGAAAATCTGATGGCAATTTTTGACAAAGTGGATAACTATTTTCATATCAAGATTCTGGCCAATTTTGACAGTTTCCTTAAAAGCTTAAGCGTGCAGAATATTCTGGTAAATATTTACGCGGTATTTACTTCGATTACCGGTTCTGCAGTTCTTATCACGTTATATGTGGTCTTCCTGTTCGTTGAACAGCATTATTTTCGCCAGAAATTAAATGCCCTGTTCCCGCAGGCAGAGCATAGAGAATTGGTCAACAATATTATTAATCATATTGTCAAAGACACGCAAACTTACTTGGGAATCAAGTCATTGCTTAGCCTGGTTACCGCGATCTCCAGCTGGATAATTATGAAATTTGTCGGTCTTGATTTTGCCGAGTTCTGGGCATTGCTGATTTTCTTCCTGAATTATATTCCCAATATCGGTGCAATTATCGCTACAGCCTTTCCGGCATTATTGGCTCTGATTCAGTTTGACGGTTGGCTGCCGTTTTTTGTGGTGACTTCCGGAATCGTAACGGTTCAGTTCATAGCTGGTAATCTGATTGAACCACGCTTTTTAAGTAAATCATTAAATTTAAGTCCGCTGGTTATTTTGTTTGCTTTGGCGCTATGGGGAGCCATCTGGGGAATTCTGGGCATGTTTTTATCAGTGCCGATTACGGTCATGATGATGATAGTTTTTGCCCATTTTGACAAGACCAAGCCGATTGCGATTATGTTGTCGCAGGATGGTTATATCCAGAAAGCTTATGAGAAAATAGAGCGTAGTCATTGAGTCTTGTACTGGCTGTAAGCTGGGTGAGTTATTTGCCATATCGGCTCAATACATACGAGCCTATGTTGTTGGCAACTTCTTCTTCGGCAAAAAATACTTTGTTGTGAATCTCTTTCTGCAAGGCTACCGTGTCTGCTTCATTATGAGTACGGATAACGATTTCAATTTCCGGGTTAAGTTGGCGTGCGCATTTGATCATCTGACTAATGTGTATGGTATTGGGAATCACAATCATGAGCAGATCAGCGCGGGCAATATGAGCCTGAACCAGGACCGTTGGTTCCGAAGCGTCGCCATAAACAGCTGGTATCCCCGAGGCGCGTAATCGTTCTATCAATTCCCGGTTTTCGTCTACAACCACATAAGGAACACCTTTTGTTGACAACAACTGGGCTACCCGTTTTCCGACCCGGCCATAGCCGACTAACACAACTTGTCCGGCAAGGTACTCAGCGCTGGTTGTCATTGGCAGCTCCGCTAACGGATCACTAGAGCGCTCAAATATCCTGCTTAAAGAAGCATGTGAGCGGGTCCAGTTTTGAATAGGCTGGATTAACCGGAATAATAATGGATTGATTGCGATTGAGATCAAGGCGCCAGCAAGGATATAACTTCTTCCTTCAACCGGAAGAATATTGAAACGGACCCCCAGTTCGGCAAGAATAAAAGAAAATTCGCCAATTTGGGCGAGACTGACTGAGACGATTAAAGCGGAGCGTAAAGGATAGCGAAAAAGCAGGACCAAGACAAATGCTGCGATTGATTTGCCAATAATGATAATTGCAACCACGGCCAGGATTTGTAGTGGATGTTTTGTTAATACCGATGGATCAAATAACATACCGACTGATACAAAGAACAGTACTGCAAACGCATCCCGCAGAGGCAGAGATTCTTCCGCTGCCCGGTGACTGTAAGAGGATTCCCGCAAAATCATCCCGGCAAAAAAAGCGCCAAGCGCGAACGATACGCCAAACAGCATGGCAGCGCCATAAGCAATGCTGACTGCGGCGGCGATAATACACAAAGTAAATAGTTCGCGGGACCCGGTGCGGATGATTTGTACCAGTAATTTTGGAAATAACCGCCTGCCAACCAGAAGCATTAAAGCAATAAATGTTGTTACTTTGATGAACGTGAATCCCAGAACCGTCCATAGCGGCTTGCCAGCTTCTGCTGGCGGCGTATTCCCGCCAAGCCATTGGGAGAGCGGCGGCAGCAGAACCAATACAATAATCATCGCCAGGTCTTCGACGACCAGCCAGCCAACCGCAATATGACCATTGATTGAGTCCAGCGCACCGCGCTCTTCCAGCGCCCGCAACAAGACCACAGTACTTGCTACTGATAACGAAAGGCCAAAAATCAATGCGCTTCCTATCGGCCATCCCCACATCATTGCAACACTGGAACCAAGTGCCGTGGCGACAGCCATTTGGACAATAGCGCCCGGTATGGCGATTTTGCGTACCTGCAATAAATCATTCAATGAAAAATGTAATCCAACCCCAAACATCAATAGCATGACGCCAATTTCAGCCAGTTCCTGAGCAATTTCGACATTGGCAAATATGCCGGGGGTAAATGGGCCAATGACAATCCCGGCAAGTAAATAACCAACTAACGCAGGCAGCTTAAGCCGAACAGCGATAAATCCCAGCACAAGTGCGAGAGCAAATGCCGATGCAATCGTTGTTATCAGTGGAATGGAATGATGCATTCAAATTCGCTCCTGCAAATTTCTCATGAATAACTTTCTTATGCCCGCTCAGGCGCACAGATACTGTCATTCCCGCGAAGGCGGGAATCCATGTCTCAAGTTAGCTCTTTACCTTGTTTGATGGATGGATCCCCGCCTTCGCGGGGATGACAAATTTTCTTAGCTTAATGGCAGTGCCGCTCAGTCGGGCATACGTCCATCAAAATACTCCAATACCTAAATTATATATTAATGCCAACAAGTTAGTATAAGTATAGCTTAGTAAGAAATTTTACTCACCCGGATAAATCACCGAATTTTTATGCTCCCCACCCCAAATTTCCTCCTCACTCAAAGTGGTTTCTATCAACTCAATAGGCATGCCTGAATCCATAACCATTGCTACTTTAAAACCGGCGAATGGCTCATAAGGCTGCATAAATACTGCTTTTCCCTGTATTGCCTGTTGCAAATCGTCTACCACAAAAGCGACATGAGTCATAGTTTGTATCAGCGGATGCAAGGGGCATCCTTCTTCAAAACGGTGATATTGCACGCGAAACTCACTATTTTCGCCGCCGCTGGTATACATTTTGAATGTTGAACTATATCGCTCGCCTTTTCTTGGTTCTGCCGTTGGAATACCAATATGATGGAAGCGATAAGCAGTCGTTTTAACAGTCATAATTTTTCTCCTATGTAGTAAAGTTAATTATATAAGAAACATTATTGAAAATTAATTGATAAAATGTTAAATTATAATGAACTTAAAGTTGATAATGGTCGGGGTATGTATAATCTGGGACAAATTGCCTGTTTTCTTAAAGTTGCGGAGTTAAACAGCTTTTCCAACGCAGCTGAATCGTTGTTTTTAACAACTACCGCAGTTAGCAAGCAGATTAAAAATCTTGAACAGGCAATTGGCGAGCAGCTTTTTCAGCGCACTACACGACAGGTTAAGCTGACGGAGTTTGGGGTATTATTTTATGAGCGTTGTAAAACGATTGCCGAGCAAATTAATTCAATTGATTTGTTTATTGAATCGCAGAAAAAAAATCCGCAAGGCCAGTTGAATGTTCTGGTATCCACTATTACCTGTCGTGATATGGTATTGCAGTTTTTGCCGGAATTTATGACGTTATATCCCCTCATTGAATTGAATATAGATTTTTCAGAACAAGATGACCAACTTGCCCGCGGTGATCTTGATATTATGGTTGGTTTTCCACTTATTCCACCAGCAACGGACAGTTTGCGTTATCGCAAAATTTTTACGGTTAGCAATATTCTTTGTGCTTCGCCAGCTTTTGTTGAACGCTATGGTATGCCGGTCGATGCTGGAGATTTACCTCGTTATCCTGTCATTTCGCACAGTCTGCGAAAGCCGGCTCACTATTTGCCATTGGCTGATGGCGGACAACTCCCGACTGCAAATCCGATTTTATATATGAATAGCTTTGCTGAATTAAATCAGGCTTGTCTGGCAGGCATTGGCATGTTTCTGACTGGCGACAGTCTGGTTGAACATTGGCTTGATAGCGGTGAATTAATTCGATTGTTACCTCAATATGCATTCCGTTGTTACGACATTTATATTTTTTACCGGGCATATGATTTTGAATTGCCAAAAGTGAAGGTATTTATGGATTTTTTCACCGCCAGATTAGGGCAAAGAAGGTAGGATACGGTGTTTGGTTTTTGAAATTATAAGACTTTGCTTCTGACGTGAAAAAGCGCATAATAGGAGCTTTTTGATGAAAGAATAAAACCTGATGAAACAAATTGTTGAACAATTGCTTAATACTGCGCTGATTAAGCTTAAAAATGAAGGCGTCGTTCCTGTTGATCTGAGTCCGGAAATTAAAATTGAACGGACTAAAGACAGCAGTCATGGTGATTTTGCTACTAATTTGGCGTTAATGCTGGCAAAACCATGCGCAAAACAGCCGCGCCAGATTGCTGAATTGATTACTGCTGCCTTGGAAACAGACTCAGCATTGGAAAAAGTGGAAATTGCTGGCCCGGGTTTTATTAATTTCTTTATGCGCACTGATGCCCTTTCTCAAGTGATTACCACGGTCCTTAAGGATGGTGAAGCATACGGCCGCAGTAATATTGGCCATGGCCAGAAAGTCATTATCGAGTTTGTTTCTGCTAATCCAACCGGCCCGCTGCATGTAGGCCATGGCCGGGGGGCCGCTTTTGGCGCGACCTTGGGTAATCTGCTTGATGCTGCCGGTTTTGCGGTAAGCCGGGAATATTATGTTAATGATGCCGGCCGGCAGATGAATATTCTGGCTGCCAGCGTCTGGTTACGTTATTTGACCCTTGCCGGTGAAGAAATTGTTTTCCCTGCCAATGGTTATCGCGGCGATTATGTTAACGAAATTGCCAATCAGGTATTGCAGCAGCATGGCCGGAAATTTGTTCATCCCTGGTCTGCTGTCAGCGCGGGATTACCAGCCGATGAGCCTGAAGGCGGCGATAAAGAGCTCTATATTGACGCCATAATAACCCGCGCAGGCGAATTACTAGGGCCGGATGGATTTAAATTATTTCATAAGCAGGCACTGGATTCGGTATTGGATGATATTAAAGATGATCTGGGTGAGTTTGGCGTGCATTTTGATTGCTGGTTCTCTGAGCAGTCATTATTTGACAATGGCTCCGTAGAGAAAGGAATACAGGCGCTGAAAGACACTGGCCATACGTTTACGCAGGAAAATGCTTTATGGTTTAAAGCTACTGCTTTCGGCGATGAAAAAGACCGGGTTCTGATACGTGCTAACGGCCAAACTACTTATTTTGCCTCCGATGTTGCGTATCACTGGAATAAATATGATCGGGGCTTTAATCGTGTAATTGATATCTTTGGTGCGGATCATCATGGCTATGTGACCAGAGTGAAATCCTCAGTCAGAGCTTTGGGCCATGATGACAGTGCCATTGATGTCCTGTTGGTTCAATTTGCCATATTGTACCGTGACGGCCAGCGCGTGCAGATGTCTACCCGAAGCGGTTCGTTTGTAACGCTGCGTGAACTCAGGGAAGAGGTCGGCAACGATGCTGCACGCTTCTTCTATGTGATGCGTAAACCGGAACAACATATGGACTTTGATCTTGATTTGGCAAAGTCGCAATCAAGCGACAATCCGGTTTATTATATTCAGTATGCTCATGCCCGTATCAGCAGTGTGTTACGGCAATTAAACGAGCGCGGTTTAACCTGGGATCAGGATGCTGGCCTGGCAAATATCAATTTGCTTAACCAACCGCATGAAACTGCTTTAATTACGTTGCTCAGCCGTTATCCGGAAATTATTGCTGCGTCTGCATCGGTTTGTGAACCGCATCAGGTTGCCTATTTCTTACGGGAACTGGCTAATGGCTTACACAGCTATTACAATGCAGTGCAGCTATTATGCGAAGATATGGCATTGCGTAGCGCAAGGCTTTGTCTCTTAACCGCTGTGCGCCAGGTGTTAAGAAATGGCTTGAAATTGCTTGGCGTATCAGCCCCTGAGAGTATGTGATGGCAAGAGATTATGTGAGAAAAAGGCAAACACGGGAGCGCAGTAATGCGCCCAAGCAGTTTCTATTGGTAGTTGCCTCTTTTTTATGTGGTTATCTTGTTGCATCGGTTTTTGATTTTGCCAGTCTGACCTCCTGGGTTAATAAGCAGGTGCAGGAACATAGCGGCAAGCAAACACCGCAACAGCCGGTTGTTGCCAAAAAGCCTGAATTGCCCAAGCCTAAATTTGAGTTTTATACCTTGCTTGCCAAAGACAGTAAGACGCCGGTTAGCGCTTACCGCCCAGCGCCGCAAGCGCAGCACCAGGAGCCTGCAAAGGTGGTGCCGCCAAGCTCCGCAGCAGCAATCGCTCGGGCGCCCCAATCTGCCGTAGTCACAACGCAGCAGCCGCAAAAAGCAGCCGTTGCTGAAAGTAAACCTGTGCCGGTTCCAGCAGCAAAAGAATCCTATATGGTGCAAGTAGCGGCCTTTAATAAACGTCAGGATGCGGAACATCTTAAGGCATCACTGGTCATGCAGGGATTTGATGTCAGCATAGGTCAGATTAGCCAGCGTAATACTAATTGGTTCCGGGTAGTTATCGGCCCATTCCATTCTCGTGCTGACGCTGAAAAAGCACAGATTACAGTCGCCCGCAGCGAGCGCATGAAAGGCATGATCCGCAAAATGGATGCATAACACGTAGGTTGGGTCGTTTGACCCAACATTTTCTTGCCACGTAATCAAGATTTCTCTCGCTGGCAAATTCAGTGAGAGTAAGACTGCCTAGATCGCCAGGTTTCCTGGCACACTCTCAACAACAGGCTGATCCCTGGTTACCCGATTCCTGCGAAACCTGCCCAGGAAGAAATCAAAATTATGTTTAACACCTTCATCGTTAACCACAACGGGAACAGGTTTAGCTAAATCGTCCTGCTGCTGCTTAACGGGCAATAATATCTCTTGAGTTTTATTCCTGGCCAATCTGGCAGATACAAGAGAACTGGCAAGCAATATCAAAAAAGCGCCAGATAAGCCGATTGCCGATAAAGTACAAACACTACTAACCGCAGCGGCAGCGCCTGCTGTAAACGCAGCAATCGGTAAGGCCAGTCCGCCAGTTGCAATGGTAGTAACCAAAACACCGCAAATAAGCAAAACGCTTGCACCCAGCAGTAAGCCAATCGATAGATTGGAGGCCAGGAGTTTTTTCGGCCATGACGTGACTTTATCAAGGGCATTATCGATAGAAAGTTTGATCCGGTAAGAATTAAATAAAATAAACATTGTTGTCGCTAACATCACCGCCATAGGGATAAGCGGTGAAACTGCAACGCCAGCCACAGAAAAGCTTAAAATAAATGCCAGGAAAGCAATCGTACCCCAGGTTACAATCCATTTATTCTGCATCGTATTTTGCTGAAGAGAACGATTTAATTTATTGTGCTGGAATAAATAATCCAATGAACCGTTTAAACAGATATCTGTAAAAAAAGCCGATTTATCATTGGTGTCCATTGCGCAACTGACGCCGCCTTGTTCAGTTACCATCCGGCAGCAGGGCGCATCGTTTAAACCATCGCCTACAAACCAGATGTTTCCTGGTTTAATTTGGGGATCGCTCATCAGCAATTTTAAAAAATCTTCTTTATTTTTTGGCGTTTGGTCGCCATGAATATCCTTTATGTCAAACTGTTCACCAATATGTTGGTTAAATCCTTCGGCTGATTTGGAGTTGTCGCCCGTGAGCATAATAATTTTTTTGCCTTCACGCTTTAAATTGGAGAGCGCTTCCCGGATGCCTTTCCTGACTTCATGTTTAAAATAAATCACCCCCTGATATTGTCCATCCTGGGCGACATACACGGCTGAAAAACCCTGATTAATTTTACCCTGATCGATTTCAGGCACTATGATGTTATTATTTTTCAGATAATCAGCATTACCTATTTGAATCACTTTTTCCTGTACTATCGCAGTTAAGCCGCGATTCTCCGAATCAATCTGACCTCCTTTAACTTCATTAAAAAAGATATTGGCGCCGATATTCTCTTCATAATGTCTGGTAATTGCTTTCGCCAGTGGATGTTCTCTGCCGTAGGCTTTTTCTAATAAGTAAATTCTTTGCCAGATTGGCGAGCTAGCCGGAATATCCGATGAGTCAATCACGGAATTGCCGGTAGTTAATGTGCCTGTTTTATCAAACACAATGATTTTTATCTCAGCCGTTTGATTAGTGATAAGATTCTCATCACGCAAATGAATGCCTTTGCTGTTCCGGTGATGAAGGCTGATAAGGCCTGGCAACTGATGGGCAATGGCAATCGTGCAGGGGCAGATGGAAAACAGAATGCCGATGACATTCTGCAAGACCAGCGGCAATGTTACGATTCCAAAGGCGACTGGCGCAAGAATAGCGGTAATAATGCCGATAGCGACCAGAGCTGTATAAAGATAAACAAATTTGGGCACAGAACCCGCTGGTGCGGTATTTTTCGCCCGGTTTGAGCGGAATAGCAGACTGTTCACAGTGCTATGGTATGGACTTTTGGTAGCATAAACAGTGACCGGCTGGCTGAGATTAATTGCGCCTGCCGGAATCGTTTGCCAGCGTTGTTTGCGCTGTTGCGGTTCTCCGGTCAGTATTGAGGCATCGATAATGGTATTGCCGTGAACCAAAATACAATCAACAGGAAAACATTCTCCCGGTTTAACCTCAATAAGCATACCTTCGCGCAATAGCTTTTTTTGTTCTTCCTGCGTTTCATTGGCGGTTAATAATTTTGCAATCAGTTCCGAGTGATCAGTCGCTGAAGAGGCCCCAGATTGGAGAATAATTGCCATTTGCTCGGCCAGAAGCTTTGAATCTGTTTGCGATAATTGATAGCAACGGTATTTCTCCGACATTTGTGGAAATAGCGTTTTCAATCCGTTTAATTGCATCTTTCGCGATTTTTCCATAACCATACGTTTAATTTCATCCATGCCGTTGATGCAGGTTATCAATATAATCGGCATGATAAAGTTCATAAAAACCATAGAAAAGCTACTGGCCATAGGCATGCTGATAGTGTGATAAAGGGAATGGGCCAGCGATAAAAACCAGCCAAGGCTAATCGTACTTGTCATATTAGCCAGTTTGCCGGTGCGCAGATTTCGGAAAAAGTTAATCAGATATTCCCGTGCTGTGAAAGCGGTAATTAAAAAAGAAACGGTAATCAGAATCACTGATAATAAAATTGACGGCGGGAATGCCAATGCCAAAATTGTGATGGCGGTCATGGCAATCAGGTTGACTGTTATATTTATCCAATTAATTTTTCCTGATTTACTCTTATGATTCTCTTCCTGAGTATCAATGACCTCAAAAATTACGTCCTGCCTAATTCTCTCGGAAAGAATAGTGTTAAAATTTTCCACAGGCGTAAAATCGTCTGTCTCGCTTTCAATAGAAATCAGCAAACGATGAATACCGATACCGCCTGGTTCAGCATCCATATTGAGTCTGGCATCGTCAGGCAACAGTTTTTCAGCAATGCAGGCGCTGATACACGAATCTAACAAGCTCTTGATGGTTTTGCCGCAGCTCTCAAAACACATAATACCGGAAACAGCAAAATCGTCTTGAAAAAGGATTTTTTTCATACTAAATAGGGGGGATGAAAAAGCGATGGCTAATTTTAAAGTATTCAGTATTCAATGGCTATATTTAATCCTATTTCCTTACGCCCCTCCCGTATCGGGAGAGAGCCGGGGAGAGGGAAACCCTTGATTATGCGGTGCTGTACCAAATACCCCCTCTCCCGTATCGGGAGAGGGCTGGGGAGAGGGAAAACCCTTGATTATGCGGTGCTGTACCAATTAACGGGTTACTGCAACCTGAATATTAGCTGCATTTTTAACCGAATTCGGTTTACTGACCTTCACACTAACCGTTTCGACATGGAACTCGGATTTAACCAAAGCAGCAACTCTTTCAGCAACAGTTTCAATTAATTGAAAGCTGTTACTTTCAATATAATTGGTAATACACTCACACAAACGGGCATAATCAAGTGTTTTACTTAAATCTTCTTCACAGTTAGCGCAGTCGATCGGAATAACCAAATCAAGCAGTAATTTCTGATTGATATGCTGCTCCCATTCATAAGTACCAATGCGGGTTTCCACTGCCAAACCAGTAATGATTAAATTATCCATTAGTTACACCTGAAATAAAAAAATGGAGAATAACAGTTCAATTTCAATTCAGCAATTCCCGCCGTTATCCCCACTCTGTGAAATTTTAATAAAACCAATAACGGTGCTACAATGGCGCTAATTTTGTCTGTTATCCGATTTATGCTATGAACGACGCCAGTCAATCCACCTTCATGCGTGCATTGCGCCGTGAACCAGTAACCAGAACGCCCATCTGGCTAATGCGTCAGGCAGGGCGATATTTACCAGAGTACCGCGAGGTAAGAAAACAGGCTGGTGATTTTCTTAGCCTATGTAAAAATACTGAACTTGCCTGCGAGGTAACTTTACAACCATTACGTCGTTACGCACTTGATGCCGCTATCCTGTTTTCCGATATTTTAACAATTCCGGATGCCATGGGACTGGGGCTGTACTTTGCTGAAGGCGAAGGTCCTTGCTTTCATTATCCACTCCACGATAATCGCGCTATCGAGCAACTGATTGTTCCTGATGCAGAAACTGAACTGGCGTATGTAATGGACGCCGTCAGATTAATACGCCGTGAATTGCCCGCGCAATTACCATTAATTGGATTTTCCGGAAGTCCATGGACTTTAGCATGCTATATGGTTGAAGGACGCAGCAGCCGGCAATTTAATCGAATGATGGATTTGATCACCAGGCAACCAGAAATGGCCGATTTGCTGTTGGAAAAGCTGGCACACGCTGTCAGCAATTACCTACAGGCACAAATCAAAGCGGGCGCCAACGCGCTTATGATTTTTGATACCTGGGGCGGGCTGCTAAATACGCAACAATATAACCGGTTTTCACTCGCCTATATGAATAAAATCGTTGCTGCGATCAAAGGCTTCAGTGCACAGACGCCTGTAATTTTATTCACTAAGGGCGGCGGTGACTGGTTACAGGAAATGGCAGCGACTGGCTGTGACGGCTTAGGTATAGACTGGACTTGCAATATTGCAGAAGCGCGAAAACAGGTAGGCGATAAAGTAGCCTTGCAAGGGAATCTTGAACCCGGGATTCTGTTAACTGATCCTGATACAATTCAACAGCAGGTCAGGCAAATCTTAGCTGCTTATGGACAGGGCACAGGCCATATTTTTAATCTGGGACATGGCATTACACCGGATGTGCCGCCAGAGCATGTTAAAGCTTTGGTTGATGCGGTTCATGAATTCAGTCCCGCTTTTCACCAGAATACACGATGATAATTAAAAGCCAGTTCAAACCCGCATGGTGGCTCCCGGGCGCCCATGCGCAGACTATTTATGCGACCGTTGCCCGCAAGATTAAAGCACCAGTTGATCAGTATGAACGTATTGAGCTGCCTGACGGCGATTTTATTGATTTGGCCTGGTCAAAAAACGGCTTACCAGAAACTGCGCCATTAGTGATCGTGCTGCATGGTCTGGGTGGAAGCGTACAATCAAAATATGCTGCTGGTTTAATGCAACGGTTTAAGAAAGCTGGCTGGCGATCGGTTTTAATGCATTTTCGCGGTGCCAGTGCAGAACCAAATCGAATGGCCCGCGCCTATCATTCAGGCGATACGGCCGATGTAAATTATATTCTGAGTCTGCTTGCTGAACGTGAACCCAAAAGCCGCAAAGCCATTGTTGGCGTCTCATTAGGCGGTAATGTCTTGCTGAAATGGTTGGGCGAGTCTGGTAAACAGGATCTGGTAGATACTGCGATTGCTGTGTCTGTTCCGTTTGAATTGCGTCAGGTTGCCGAGCGTATTGGCACCGGGTTTTCAAAAATTTACCAAAGTTATCTGCTGCGTAAATTACGCAGGGTATTTATGAAAAAATCGGTTATCCTCGCAGAACAAGTACCGGAAATTCTGCATTATCTCAAGACCAGTCAATGCTTTTGGACCTTCGATGATAAAGTTACCGCCCCGTTACATGGTTTTAACAGCGCGCATCAATATTATCGCCTTTGCAGCTCACGCGGCTGGCTGAAAAAAATAGCGACCCCAACCCTGATTATTCATGCAGTTGATGACCCCTTCATGACACCGCAGGTAGTTCCAACTGAGGCCGAACTTTCGGAGCAGGTAACGCTGGAAATTAGCAGAACCGGCGGACATGTGGGTTTCATCAGCGGCAGCATACCAGGAAAACCGGTTTACTGGTTAGAACAACGCATCGTAAGCCATCTCACGGAAATTTTAAACAATCAAAAGTAGGTTGGGTCGTTTGACCCAACACAATCTGCCGTTTATTTTTCCCCAATTCTTAATCATAATAAGTCCTTGATTTATTAATTCAGGAACACAATTATGGATGTGAAAGCTGCGGTAGCTTATGCGGCAAATCAACCGCTGAGCATTGAAACAGTCAATTTGGAAGGCCCGCGTGCAGGAGAAGTTCTCATCGAGATCAAAGCGACAGGCGTCTGTCATACTGATGCGTATACTTTATCAGGTCTTGATCCGGAAGGATTGTTCCCGGCAATTCTAGGGCATGAAGGAGCGGGTGTGGTAGTTGAAACCGGGCCTGGAGTCCATTCGGTGAAGCCTGGCGATCATGTTATTCCACTTTATACGCCTGAATGCCGGCAATGTGAATATTGCTTGTCGCAAAAAACCAATTTATGTCAGGCGATCCGTGCCACCCAAGGGCAAGGCTTAATGCCGGATGGCAGTTCGCGCTTCAGTTTGCATGGCAAACCGCTGCTGCATTTTATGGGTACCTCCACCTTCGCCAATTACACCGTATTGCCGGAAATTGCTGTCGCTAAAATTCGGGAAGACGCGCCTTTTGAGAAAGTCTGCTACATTGGTTGTGGTGTAACAACCGGTATCGGGGCCGTAATTTATACAGCGAAAGTCCAGCCCGGCGCACGTGTTGTGGTATTTGGTCTGGGTGGCATCGGATTAAACGTTATCCAGGCCGCAAAAATGGTTGGCGCTTCGCAAATCGTAGGCGTTGATATTAATCCGGCGCGACGCCAGCTGGCAGAAAAACTGGGTATGACTGATTTTGTTAATCCTGTTGAAGTCGAGGAAGAATTGGTTCCTTACCTTGTTTCATTGACCAAAGGCGGAGCAGATTACAGTTTTGAATGTGTCGGCAACACCCAATTGATGCGTCAGGCTTTAGAGTGCTGCCATAAAGGTTGGGGGGTGTGCACCATTATCGGCGTTGCCGCCGCGGGGCAGGAAATTTCAACCAGACCTTTTCAATTAGTCACCGGCAGAGTCTGGCAAGGTTCTGCATTTGGCGGCGCACGCGGTCGTACTGACGTACCGAAAATTGTTGACTGGTATATGGATGGTAAAATTGTTATCGATGATTTAATTACCCATGTGATGCCGGTTGAAAAAATTAATGACGCGTTTGCCCTGATGCACAGCGGCGAGTCTATCCGCAGTGTTCTAACTTTTTGAGAGGGGGCAGGATGACTATCAACGTAGTGGAAGAGCACCGCTGTTTTGGCGGTACTCAATATGTTTACCAGCATGATGCCGAGAGTACGCAATGCCAGATGCGTTTTGCCGTTTATTTGCCGCCGGCGGCGGCAACAGCAAAAGTTCCTGCTGTTTTCTGGCTTTCGGGCTTAACCTGTTCAGAACAAAATTTTATTACCAAGGCCGGTGCGCAACGCATTGCCTCTGCCTTGGGATTGGCGTTGATTGTTCCAGACACCAGCCCGCGTAATGTTAATTTAAATAGTAATACTGAAAGCGATGTGGGAGAAGGCGCTGGTTTCTATGTGAATGCTACGCAAGCCCCTTGGGAAAAACATTATCAAATGTATCGTTATATCAGCCAGGAGTTACCCGGTTTAATTGCAGCACATCTTCCAATTGATACTGCCCGCCTGGCTATTTCCGGACACTCTATGGGTGGGCATGGCGCATTAGTAATTGCCTTGAGAAATCCTGAGCTTTTCCATTGTGTTTCGACATTTGCACCAATTTGTTCCTCTTCACGAAGCCCTTGGGGAAAAAAGGCGCTGACTGCCTATCTGGGCAATTCTGCCGAAGCCTGGCAAGATTACGATGCTTGCCATTTAATGGAAAAATACCCTTGGCCCAATGGCAAAATTCTGATTGACCAGGGCAGCCTTGATCCATTTCTCAAAACCGAGTTAAAACCGGAATTGTTTAAAAAAGCCTGTGATAAAGCCGGTGTTGAATTAAACTTGCGAATACAAAATGGCTATGATCACAGTTATTACTTTGTAGCCAGCTTTATTGAGGAGCACTTACGTGCCCATGCTCAATGTTTACAATGAAAAAAGTTGTTTAGCCGAGATGACATTATTTTTGTTTAAACTCTCGGCTTAACTGAATAGCCATTTCCAGGGATTGCTCATAATTCAATCTTGGATCGACCAGACTGTGGTAGGCATGTTTTAAATCCTGTTCATTTAAGCCGCGCGCGCCGCCAATACATTCCGTTACATTATCGCCGGTTAGTTCAAAATGAACCCCGCCCAGATAACTGCCCATTTGGCGATGGATAGTAACCGCTTGTTGCAGTTCTGACAGAATATTATCAAAATGGCGGGTTTTAATGCCATCGGTTGTTGTTTCAGTATTACCATGCATCGGATCGCAAGACCAGGTTACCGGAATTTTACTGTCTTGAACTGTTTTAATCAGTTCAGGCAACAGGTTGGCTATCTGTTTTGCTCCTAAACGGGTAATTAACAAAACACGGCCTTCTTCTCGGTCTGGGTTAATGGCATCGAGAATTTGGTTAAGCCATTCGGGTGTGGCGGTAGGGCCGACTTTTATCCCGACCGGGTTTTGGATTCCGCGTAAAAACTCAAGATGCGCACTATCGAGCTGGGCAGTCCGCATGCCAATCCACGGTAAGTGGGTGGACAAATCATACCAATGCTCGCCATTGGCCTGGCGGGTTAATGCTTGCTCATAATGAAGATGTAATGCCTCATGGGAGGTATAAAAATCAACCTTGCTAATGCTGCTGTTGCGGATACCATCAATCGATTCAAGAAATTCCAGTGAGTCGGCAATGGAATCAACAATGGCATTGTATTCTTCAGCCTGCGGCGAATGTTCAACAAAGCTGAGATCCCATTGTTGCGGGTGATTCAAATCTGCGAAGCCGCCAGTAACCAGAGCCCGAATGTAATTTAAAGTCATTGCCGCATGGCTGTAGCCTTTCAACAGTAATTTCGGGTTTGGGATGCGGGACTGCTCATCAAACTGGGGTGAATTGACCAGATCGCCTCGGTAGCTGGGCAGAGTAACGCCGTCAATTGTCTCTAAATCCGACGATCGTGGTTTGGCATATTGACCTGCAATACGGCCAACACGAATAATCGGTTTGCGCATACCATATAAAAGGATAAGACTCATCTGCAGGATAATTTTGATTTTATTGCTAATTATTTCTGAACGGCAGTCTTGAAATGATTCTGCACAATCTCCACCCTGTAAAATAAACGCTTCACCCCGGCCTGCCAGTGCAATCGATTTTTTCAGACTTTTGATTTCGTCGTGAGTCACCAGCGGCGGCAAGTGGCTTAATTGGTCAACAACCCGTGCCAATTGATTTTGATCAGGATATTGCGCTGCCTGCTGATAGGAAAACTGCTGCCATGAAGTTGGCGTCCACTTATGCATAACGAACCTTTCTGAAACACCTTTTCG
The DNA here is from genome assembly GCF_042649825.1 of Legionella dresdenensis. Taxonomy (NCBI): domain Bacteria; kingdom Pseudomonadati; phylum Pseudomonadota; class Gammaproteobacteria; order Legionellales; family Legionellaceae; genus Legionella; species Legionella dresdenensis. Next base: position 49,508 of record NZ_JBHSAB010000006.1, read on the forward strand.
CTAGTATGCTCTAAATAGTTAACGCTAGCAAGAGTAGCCTTGATGCAGCGCAGCGTAATCAAGGTTTTACATGCTCACATAAAACGAAATTCTACCTCAAGCCCTCAGTCCGACAACTACCGGTTCTATATTTTTCACCGGCTGGACTGGAACTGCAAATTTGGATTGAAAAAAGGCAGCGTCATGGTATTTTTCAACAGTCTGGATGATAAAAGCCTTATTGTCATCGGCTCTATAGATACGCTTTGAATCGATAATGATTTCCTGTAATTCCGGCTTTATTTCAGCTAATTGCTTCAGCGTCTCTGCATCAGGACTGGCCAGACAGTTTCGGCTGATATTAACGCACTTTGTTGTAGCTGGTATACACTGCAGTAAGGCCGCTATGCTCCAGTCGGGAGAGTCGCCAAAACCATTGGTAGTTAGCATCAGAGTAGGAGCTGATTGGGCTGCCAATATTTCAGTTAATTCGTCTGGCTTGAAATTGGCAAGACAATTATTACGCAAATCGAGTTTCTGAAGAGCAGGGAGTTTTTTAAATGCGTTTTTCACCTGATTTGCAGGATAGCTGGCCAAATCGTAAAATCCAAGACATAAAGATTCAAGGTTACGTGATATTTTGCTAAAAAAAGCAATCAATTCTTCTTCTGACCAGATGCTTCTTGGTGCATTTAAAGAAAGATCCAAATGTTTAATTGAGCTTTTGCTTAGAGTTTGAAATAAAGTATCTATCTCTTTAATAGACAAGCGTGATAATACGTTGTTAGTTAAATCCAGGGTTATGATATTGGAAGAAATTTTTTCCAGTAACGCGACAATTGTTTTAGGCTGCCTATACCCTAATCCAAAATTCTGCAAAGACAGCGCGCTTACCTGGCTGTCGCAATGTTCAACTTTGGCTATTAATTCTTCCTGAGTAAGAGTGTATGACATTTGATTCGTTAATACTAACCAGGCTTGTGACAACTTTGGTTTTTTAATTGAGATAAAGTTTGTTTTCATAACCGTCCCTGTAAAAAAATCAAATAAGCTAGCAGATTTTTGAGACAACATTCAATAGGTTAGAAATAAAATATATTGCAAACAAATGTTTCTTAATGAGTAGCCTTAATGCATGCCACGTTGTATGGAATATTGGAGAGCACATTTATTTAAATTAAAAATTCATCAATCAAAGTCTTGAAATTTGATTTTATAACACCATATTAATTAGCCAATGAATTTGGGAGTGCTAAATGAGCGACAAAAATACCAAAGACTGGAAAAGATTTAAAGAAGAGGCTGATCAGGATGAATTGTTGTCTGAAGAGGGAGAGACAACAGAACCTGAAATCAGGGAGTCCGCCCTGGAACATCCGGATTATGCCGCCCTGGAAGAAAAACTGACGCTGGCGGAGCAAAAGGCGCATGAGAACTGGGAAAAGTCAGTCCGTGCCGTTGCCGAGCTTGAAAATGTCAGACGGCGTGCAGAGCGTGATATTACTAATGCGCGCCTCTATGGCCAGGAAAAGATTATCAGCTCTTTATTGCCTGTGGCAGATAGCATTGAGCAGGCGTTGCAGCTGATTGATCCGGAAACGCACGCTGCAATGTACGAAGGTCTGCAGCTGACTAACAAGCTGTTTCTTGATGTACTGGAAAAAAATAATGTTCAGCAGCTTAACCCGCTGGGTGAGCCGTTTAATCCGCAAGAGCATGAAGCCATGTCTATGCAGGAGGCTGCCGACGCCATGCCTAATTCAGTCATTGCGGTATTTCAGAAAGGTTACAAACTCAATGATCGCGTGATTCGGCCGGCAAGGGTGATTGTGGCAAAAGCAAAATAGCGGAGCCCCTTGAAGTTTATTTGCGTACATATGGGTTGAATTTTGTAATTCTTACCCCATATGTCTAAACAAGATATTTTAATCTAATTTTTGGAGCACAAAAAACATGGCAAAAATTATTGGAATCGACTTAGGTACAACCAACTCTTGCGTCGCGGTAATGGAAGGCAATACGCCGCGTGTTATTGAAAATGCTGAAGGTAACCGTACTACGCCTTCAATCGTTGCGTATCTTCAAGACGGTGAGATTCTGGTTGGTAACCCTGCAAAACGTCAGGCAGTGACTAACCCTGACAATACGCTTTATGCGGTCAAACGCCTTATCGGCCGTACTTTTGCCGATCCGGTTGTGCAAAAAGACATTAAAATGGTGCCTTATAAAATTGTTAAGGCCGACAATGGCGATGCCTGGGTAAGAGCAAATAATCAGGATAAAGCGCCGCCGCAAATTTCTGCTGAAGTTTTACGTAAAATGAAAAAAACAGCCGAAGATTATCTTGGCGAAGAAGTGAAAGAAGCGGTTATTACTGTTCCTGCCTACTTCAACGACTCACAACGTCAGGCAACCAAAGATGCTGGCCGTATTGCAGGACTTGAAGTTAAACGTATTATTAACGAACCTACCGCTGCTGCACTTGCCTATGGTATGGATAAAAAACGCGGTGATTCTGTTATTGCTGTCTATGACCTAGGCGGCGGTACATTCGATATTTCAATTATTGAAATCGCGGAAGTTGATGGTGAGCACCAGTTTGAAGTATTGGCTACCAATGGCGATACTTTCCTCGGCGGTGAAGACTTTGACCTGGCTCTGATTGAGTACCTGGCGGCCGAGTTTAAAAAAGACACTGGCATTGATTTGCATAGCGATCCATTAGCATTACAGCGTTTGAAGGAAGCGGCTGAAAAAGCAAAAATCGAACTGTCTTCTGCGCAACAGACCGATGTTAATTTACCTTATATTACTGCTGATGCTTCAGGTCCTAAACATTTAAACCTGAAGTTAACTCGTGCCAAACTGGAATCACTGGTTGAAAGCCTGGTTGAGCGTTCAATTGAGCCATGTAAAACAGCCCTGAAAGACGCTGGTTTGAATATTTCTCAAATCAATGAAGTGATTCTGGTAGGCGGTCAGACCCGTATGCCTTTAGTCCAGAAAAAAGTCCAGGAATTCTTTGGCAAAGAGCCGCGTAAAGACGTTAACCCTGATGAAGCGGTTGCGGTTGGCGCTGCAATTCAGGCTGCTGTACTGTCAGGCGATGTAAAAGATATCCTGTTGCTGGACGTTACGCCGCTGTCATTAGGTATTGAAACGCTGGGCGGTGTCATGACTAAGCTGATTGAAAAAAATACCACTATTCCAACCAAGGCAAGCCAGGTATTCTCAACAGCTGACGACAACCAGACTGCAGTGACCGTCCATGTATTGCAAGGGGAACGTGAGCAGGCTTCTGCCAACAAATCGCTTGGCCGTTTTGACTTGGCAAATATTCCTTCTGCGCCCCGCGGCGTGCCGCAAATTGAAGTAACATTTGATATCGATGCCAACGGTATTTTGAACGTGTCTGCAAAAGACAAGGCAACCGGCAAAGCACAATCAATCGTTATTAAAGCATCAAGCGGTTTGAGTGATGCAGAAGTTGATGCCATGGTTAAAGATGCTCAGGCTCATGCTGAAGAAGATAAAAAATTCAAGGAAATGGCTGATATTCGCAATCAGGCGGACAGCTTAATTCATAACACTGAAAAATCATTGGCTGATCTGGCTGGTGAAATGGATGAAAATGAGAAGAAAGGCATCGAGTCTGCCATTGCCGAATTGAAAGAAGCGATCAAAGGCAGCGATAAAGCCCAGATCGAAGACAAGATTAAAGTTTTGTCTGAAGCCTCTGGAAAAATGGCTGAGCGCGTCTATGCTAAAAAAGCAGCAGAAGGACAGGCTGGCCAGGGCACAGATGCCGGACATGGCGAAAGCAGCAGTTCAAATGCTAATGCTAATGAAAGTGTTGTTGATGCTGAGTTTGAAGAAGTACAGGACGATAAAAAATAACAATCAGTACATGTCCTGAATAATTAAGGTGAGAGGGGTGGGATTCTGACTGCCCCTTTTTTATTATGTGCTGTCAAACTTTTATAATTATGCAATTGATAGCTTTTTTTGGTGCAAGTAGTCATGGGAAATCGGGATTATTACGAAGTATTAGGTATCAGCCGCGGTGCTGATGATAATGAAATTAAAAAAGCTTACCGCAAGCTGGCGATGAAATATCATCCTGATCGCAATCCGGGCGATAGCGCAGCCGAAGAACAATTCAAGGAAGTACAGAAAGCATATGCTGTGCTCTCTGATTCCAGCAAACGTGCCCGTTATGACCAGTTCGGTCATGCCGGCGTAGAAGGCGCTGCCGGCGGCGGAGGTTTTGGAGGTTTCGGCGGTTTTGGGGATGTCTTTGAAGATATTTTTGAAAATATCTTTAGCGGCGGCCGTGGCCAGGGCAGACAATCCCGCGGGCAACGCGGCGCTGATCTGCAGTATAATCTCCAACTGACCCTGGAAGAAGCCGCAAGCGGAAAACAGGTTGAAATTATTGTTCCCCGGCATGCAGCTTGTGGGCCCTGTGAAGGCAGCGGCGCGAAAAAAGGTTCAAAACCTTCCGAGTGTGAAACCTGTGGCGGTATAGGCCAGGTTCGTATTCAGCAAGGTTTTTTCTCAATTCAGCAAACCTGTCCCAGCTGTCATGGCGAAGGCCGGATTATCACTGATCCTTGCCCGTCTTGTCATGGCCAGGGGCGAGTTCGTGAAAGCAAAAAGCTCACGGTTAAAATTCCAGCCGGAGTTGACAATGGCGACAGAGTTCGTCTTGGCGGCGAAGGGGAAGCGGGTTCCCATGGCGGGCCAACCGGAGATCTGTATGTACAAATCAATGTGATGCAGCACAGCATTTTTGAGCGTCAGGACAGTGACTTGCATTGCGAAGTACCGATTAGTTTTGCTACTGCAGCACTGGGCGGATCGGTTGAAGTTCCAACGCTTGAAGGCCGTGTTACCCTTAAAATCCCGGCAGAAACCCAGACTGGCAAGGTCCTTCGCCTGCGCGGCAAAGGGGTTAAATCAGTCCGAGGCCACGGACCAGGTGATTTGTTATGCCATATTGTGGTTGAAACACCAGTCAATTTGTCGCGTGAACAAAAAGAACTGTTGACCAAACTGCAGGAATCATTAGACAGCAGTAAGAAAACGCATTCACCACGCACCACATCCTGGTTTGACGGTGTAAAAAAATTCTTTGAAGACATGAAATTTTAATCATATTCAGTTACAATTGCGAAATTTTATCGCAGACAAACTAATTACTGCTGTCTTTGCAATATGCAATAGCAGCAGTGCCTTGGAAGGGCTATTTCATGTTTAACAAACCAGCAATATTGGCTCTGTCAGACGGAACGGTGTATGAGGGTATTTCAATCGGCGCAAATGGCGATTGTGTCGGGGAACTGGTGTTTAATACCTCTATGACCGGATATCAGGAAATGTTGACCGATCCGTCATACGCCCGTCAGATTATCACGTTGACAACCGCCCATGTAGGAAACACAGGTTACAATGCAGAAGATAATGAATCGTCTAAAATCTGGGCATCCGGGTTGGTTATGCGTGAATGTTCCCTGATTCCCAGCAATTATCGCTCAAAAATGTCGTTGCCTGAGTGGTTGAAAAAACAGAATATTGTTGCGATTGCGCAAGTTGATACCCGGCATCTGACCCAGATCCTGCGTGATAAAGGCGCTTTGGGTGCCTGTATTAGCACTCAGGCTGATAAACCGGAACTGGCGCTGGAGAAGGCGCGTAATTTTCCCGGTTTAAACGGCGCTGATCTGGCAAGCGAAGTATCAAGGCAGGCCATTGAGCGCTGGGAAGAAGGGCGCGGAGAGTGGGGTGCGCCATCCCGACCCTTAAGGCACCACATTGTAGCTTACGATTTTGGCGTAAAAAGCATGCTGCTGCGCATTCTGCGTGATAAAGGATGCTATATTACCATTGTTCCGGCAAAGACACCGGCAGAAGACGTACTGGCATTGAAGCCGGACGGCGTGTTTTTGTCAAACGGCCCCGGCGATCCGCAGGCCTGTGATTATGCGATTGCAGCAACCCAGACCTTCTTACAGGCAGAACTGCCGATATTAGGTATTTGTCTGGGATTCCAGATTTTGGGTCTGGCCTGCGGCGCCAAGTCGCTTAAAATGAAATTTGGACATCATGGCTCCAATCATCCGGTACTGGAAACACAGGCGCCGAACAGAGTGTTTATCACCAGTCAGAACCATGGTTTTGCCATCGATGAAAAAACATTGCCCGATTGCCTTGAGGTAACTCATCGCTCTCTGTTCGATCAGAGCCTGCAGGGCATAAAACACCGATTTAAACCAGCCTTGGGTTTTCAAGGCCATCCAGAAGCAAGCCCTGGTCCCCATGATATTGAAGTTATTTTTGACCAGTTTATTACTATCCTTAACGCTAATGAACCAACAAGAGAGTGAATGTGAACAATTTCCATGTATTTACTTCTGAATCTGTTTCTGAAGGACATCCTGACAAGATTGCCGATCAGATATCTGATGCAATCCTTGACGCAATTCTGACCGAAGATCGTAAAGCGCGTGTTGCCTGCGAAACTTTTGTTAAAACCGGTATGGTAATTGTCGGCGGAGAAATAACAACGACTGCAACTATCCATGTGGAAGATATTGTACGCGAGGTTGTCCGGGATATTGGTTATAACAGTTCGGAAATGGGCTTTGACTGGGCTTCCTGCGCTGTATTATCAGCAATCGGCAAGCAGTCTCCCGATATTGCCCAGGGCGTCGATAATCAACAGACCCAAATTATGGGGGCGGGTGATCAAGGGTTAATGTTTGGTTATGCCAGCCGCGAAACCGATGTGTTTATGCCGGCTCCAATCGCTTATTCCCACCGCCTGATGGAAAGGCAGGCTTTGCTGCGTAAAAACAATCGACTGTCCTGGTTACGGCCGGATGCCAAATGCCAGCTGACAATGCGCTATGAGAATGGCAAGCCGATTGAAATTGATACCATTGTGTTTTCAACCCAGCACTCGCCAGATATCAGTCATAGCGACTTGTGCGAAGCGGTGCGCGAAGAAATTATAAAGCCGGTTTTGCCGGAACAGTGGCTGACTAAGGATACTCGTTATTTTATTAATCCTACCGGTCGTTTTGTTATCGGTGGTCCCCTGGGCGATTGCGGCCTGACCGGCCGTAAAATTATTGTCGACACTTACGGCGGAATGGCAAGACACGGCGGCGGCTGTTTTTCCGGTAAAGATCCTTCTAAAGTCGATCGCTCTGCTGCCTATGCCGCGCGTTATGTGGCCAAAAACCTGGTTGCGGCAGGAATCGCCGACAAGTGTGAAATTCAGGTTTCCTATGCAATAGGCGTCGCTGAGCCGACTTCAATCAGTATTGAAACCTACGGTACTGGAAAGCTGCCTGATGAGGTTATCATTGATTTGATTACTACAAACTTTGATTTAACTCCTCAGGGCATTATTGATCATCATGATTTGCTAAGACCAATTTACCGTCAAACAGCAACTTATGGGCATTACGGCCGTGATAACCTGCCATGGGAGCGTCTGGATCAGGTTGAAAAATTGAAAAAAGCGCTTTAATAACTATTTAAGGAATTCGATGAGCTCGACAACAGTTTTAACACGAAAAGCGACTACCGATTATAAAGTCGCAGATATGTCCCTGGCTTCCTGGGGACGCAAGGAAATTGCAATTGCCGAAACCGAGATGCCCGGCCTTATGGCTATCCGGGAAGAATTTGGCAGTGAAAAGCCGCTCAAAGGCGCCCGTATTGCTGGCTGCCTGCATATGACCATTCAGACAGCCGTACTGATTGAAACATTAATTGCGCTTGGTGCGGAAGTTCGCTGGTCATCATGCAATATATTTTCTACTCAGGATCACGCGGCGGCTGCAATTGCTGCAGCAGGTATTCCTGTTTTTGCCTGGAAAGGGGAAACGGAGGAAGAGTACTGGTGGTGTGTAGAACAAACTATAACCGGTCCTGATGGCTGGGCGCCTAACCTGTTGCTGGATGACGGCGGTGATTTAACCCAACTGATGCATGAAAAATACCCGGCAATGCTGCAGGATATTAAAGGCGTTTCTGAAGAAACAACTACCGGTGTTGCCCGTCTGTATGATATGGCCAAACAAGGTAGTCTGAAAATCCCTGCTATCAATGTGAACGATGCTGTTACCAAATCAAAATTCGATAATCTGTACGGTTGCCGTGAGTCACTGCTTGATGGCGTGAAACGGGCTACCGATGTGATGATCGCGGGTAAAGTCGCTCTGATTCTCGGCTATGGCGATGTGGGTAAAGGATGTGCTCAGGCTTTACGTGGCCAGGGTGCAACTGTCTGGGTCAGTGAAATCGATCCGATTTGTGCCTTACAGGCTGCCATGGAAGGATACCGGGTTGTTACGCTGGATGAGGTTGCAGAGCAGGTTGATATTATCGTAACCGCAACTGGCAATTACCATGTTGTAACCCACGAACATATGCTGAGATTACGTAATCAGGCTATCGTATGCAATATTGGCCACTTTGATTCTGAAATTGATATCAACAGTCTGAGACAATATCAATGGGAAAATATCAAACCGCAGGTCGACCATGTGATTTTCCCCGACGGCAAGCGAATTATTGTATTGGCAGAAGGTCGTCTGGTGAATCTCGGTTGTGCGACAGGACACCCAAGCTTTGTTATGTCAGCGTCATTTACCAATCAGGTGTTGGCTCAGATCGAGCTCTACAAAAATGCCGCCAGTTACGATAATCAGGTCTATGTCCTTCCCAAGCATCTCGATGAAAAAGTTGCTCGCCTGCACCTGAAACGCATAGGCGCCAAGCTGACAAAGCTAAGCAAAGCGCAAGCAGACTATATCGGCGTCAACGTTAACGGCCCCTACAAACCAGAGCATTACCGCTATTAAAACCAGCGCAGGTTGGGCTAAACAAAGTGTAGCCCAACACTCCCTCTCATGCATTTCTCTAGCTCCCATCATAAATATCCTGCATAATGCAGCAGCATTTATTGAGTATAAGGAGATGAGAAATGCGTTACCATACCGGGCTTGGACTAGCTCTTTTTATGTTGGCTCAAGCGGCAACTGGCGGTGAAAATCAAGAGTCACTGCGAGTGATTGTAAAAAGTACACCTCAGGCAATGAATTTAATGACCAGACCTGCTCTGGAAAAACAATTTAATATCCACATTAGTACAATGACGCCAATAGCTGGCGGCGCTTATGTTATCGTCGTCAACAAACCCAAAGCGCTGGACGGGCAAAAAGCAATGACTGCATTGCTCAAACAACTTAATAACAGCCAAGAGTTCGCCTATGCAGTAGAAGATCGCAAAGGGCATTTCAAACCAGTTCCCCAGCCACAGTCAGTAAAAGATATGAAAGACGCCATAGAGCTTTCGCATTATCTGCAATGGGATGAATTTATTGCACCTGCAGGCGTTATGCTGGAATCAGCTGCCGGACGACGTGATGGTGCCTGGATGTATACGACTGGTGAGGCAACAGAACCTGTTGTTGTTGCAGTACTTGATACGGGAATTGCAACTAATCCCGCAATTTATGACAATCTGGTTAAAGATGAAAATGGCAAACTCTGGGGATGGAATTTTGCTGCGAACAATCGCGATATCTACGATGAAACGGGTTCCTATCATGGTACGCATGTATCTGGAACAATTGCCGGCTTCAGCCGGGAAATGACCGGCATTGGCCAAAATCTCAAAGTATTGCCGGTTAAAATCCCCGATGCCAGCGGCATGTTTTACGAGAGCCAGGTAATCAATGGAATTTATTGGTCGGTTGGCGGTAAGGTTCCTGCCGTGCCCGATAATATTTATCCGGCCAAAGTATTAAATATGAGCTTTGGAGTTGATGAAAGACCGGGTAAAGAAAAGGAGATTTGTGATCCGGCCTTACAAGATGCAGTCGATTATGCACGAGCACAGGGCGCTGTGTTAATGGCGGCAGCCGGTAATGATAACCGTTACCAGCATTTTAATGCACCGGCAGCCTGTGAGCGCGTCATGGTCGTTGCCGCAACGGGTCCTGAGGGTTTGCGCTCCTACTATTCTAACTACGGTCCCGGCGTAAGCTTCGCGGCTCCAGGCGGAGATCTGCGCTACGGCAAAGTAGGGGGGATTCTGTCAACTGTTAATGAGTACGGCGGCTACAATCATTCTGGCTTTGATTTCTATCAGGGTACCAGCATGGCCACTCCTCATGCAGCAGGGATTGCCGGGCTGATTTACGCAATAACCAATAATCAGATTACCCCGGAACAGGTTGAACAGCTTATGCTAAACTCCGTTCATCCATTTGGCGAAAGCAGTGATCCGGATAAATCCTGTAAAGGCAGAAAAAGTTGCGGAAAAGGCATTCTCGATGCTGATAAAGCAGTACGTACGGCATTAAGCGGGGCATGGAAATAATACTTGGGTTGGGTCGTTTCTGACCCAACATGACTTCGAAGAACTCTACTCAACAGGCTTTTCTAACCAACCATTAAGCACATCAATAATCTTTCGTGCCTGATCTTCGCTTGAAATATTAAACTTGGATTTCATCCAATACTGATTATTGCGCTTCTGATAACGTCTGATGGAATACTTTACTGCACCATAAGCCTGTTTGGCATTATCCCAATCCTGATAACGGAACATTATAGTAGTCCACGCACCCTTGGATAATACATGCTTGTCCAGCTCACGTACCGTTTCTGTGCCATCATCCGAATAGGCAATCGTTAAATCATCGATATTTTCACTCATTAAACTGCTCTCTGTTTCAAATTAATCGATGGATTGTAGTTTGCCGTCAACAAATGTCAAGCTCATCGGTGATTGATATTGGCTAGCCTGATAAACCCAGATTTGCGGTTTATTCCGGCTGGGAACAGGTTGATAGATAAATGTCCGGTTGATTAGGGACGGAGTTCCACAGGCGCCATAGACCATGCCTACCTGATCGCCAACCTGAATATTAGTTCCACGGCAAACAGAGAATGCATTGACGTCAGTACCGTTAATTCTTATTGCTTTGACTTTATTATCAACAATATCCGTCTCTACTTTAACTCCGCCCCCGCTATTACCGCCGAAAGGCTTGTATCCGCTTCGGTTGGGATTACCAATACCGATAGGGATCGCCCAAACGCCATAAAAAGCTCTGTTTGCGCCTTGATTATTAAAATAAAGTTGCAACATGGGAACCTGAACCATAACCGGCTTGTTTGATTCCTGTTTACTTAACGGTTGGCCGCAAGCCGCGACAACCTGAGCCTCTGTCATCCCGACATTAATATAACCATGGTTTTGCGGACAATAGATTGATTGCGCCGCCCATAAAAAACAGGGCAACAACATTAAAGCGGTAATAGCCATACGTTGTTTCATGATCTGCTCCCTGCCAACTCGATATTGTGTGCTGCAACATATATAAAGCAAAGTATATACCCAAACAGCGAGTGTAGCGAATTCAGTCCTGTATCGACTACATAAACATTACCGGCAAAGAGCCCCTGATAAACAAGGTAATCACTTTCAGCATAATCAAAACAATATAAGGCCCAAAGTCAAATCCGGAAATATTGGGTACAATCCGTAACCCCAACTTAATCAAGGGTGCTGTAATTAGCATTACAATATCGATTACCGGGTGGTGTTGGTATTGAGTATTGAAAAAACTGATAATGATGCGGATTAACAAGGCATAAAACAGAATATCCAATGGCTGGATGATTAAATCCGCTGCGACATAAAGCAGTAAATAGAGTGGCGGCATCAAAATTTTTAATGCGATGAGTCCTAATAGCAGAAATTTTATTATTTCCACGACTATGATCAATCCCAGGCAGCACCAGTCATACTGCGGTAATCGCTTTTTACCACGATAAACGAGCCGTTCTATAGGATTCACAAGCGGGTCGCTTAAGGTAAAAATTAACCGGCCGAATGGATGCAGGCTGCTTACCCGATAGTAGCGCAGGAATATGCGTAACCAGAGTAAATAGATAATCAGACTGAAAATAGTATTAAAAAGAAAAGCACCCGCTATATAAAATCCTGACATATTAATTACTCTCTGAATTATGTTCTTGTCCCAGTTCTACCGCCCGATTACAGGCCGCTTTAACGGCGCCGGTTATCGTCTGTTTAAACTGATGTTGTTCAAAAAAATGAATGGCAGCTTCAGTAGTGCCTGCCGGAGAAGTCACTTGTTGGCGTAGCTCCTGAGGCGACAGGTTACTTTTACGTAGTAATTCAACCGCGCCTGATAACGTTTGTAAAGAAAAATCGCGTGCCTGCTCAGGGGGAATCCCCAATTTTTCCGCTGTTGCGATCATCGCTTCCAGATATAAAAAAACATACGCCGGGCCGCTGCCCGAAACCGCGGTATAAGCATTCATTAACCGTTCATCGTCAACCCAAGTGGTAATGCCTGTCGATTGAAATAAGGTTTCCAGCCATTGTTTTTGTTCCGCAGTCACATGCGGGTTAGCCAGCAAGGGCGTCGCACCACAACCAACAGCAACCGGGGTATTAGGCATGGCACGGACAATCGCCTGCTGGTGTCCGCACAGGCTCTCCAGGCGCTTAAGGGTGATACCGGCTGCAAGTGATAGCAATACGCTGCGATCTGATAATAAGGGGACAATTTCAGCGACAACCTGGTTAATCTTCGCCGGTTTTACTGCCAGAATGACAATGTGTGCCTGATGGATAAATTTTTTATTGTCATAATGGGTGGTAATGCCTGATTCGGCTTTTGGAGTCAGTGACGGTGAGGAGGCAAAAAGCTCGATACTGTTGATCTGCTTTAGCTGAGCCGCGATTGCCTGCGCCATATTGCCATAACCAATAAAACAAACTTTCATACTTTTACCTCTGCCGTTCGCCAAATATTGCTCTGCCAATGCGCACAATGGTGCTGCCGGCTTTTATTGCCGCTTCCAAATCATCCGACATACCCATGGAAAGCGTATCAAGATTTAATGATAACTCCTGATTCAGGCGTATAAGCAATAGCTTTAACCTTAACAGACTCTGGTACTGCTGTTCCGGTGTGGCCACCGGTTTAGGGATCGCCATTAGACCGCGCAACTTTATTCGGGGCAGGGCGGTAATTTCGCGCGCCAATGCTATTAGTTGTTCCGGAGCTACACCACCCTTATTTTGTTCCTCATCAAGATTAACCTGAATGCAAATATTGAGCAGCGGCATATTTTCTGGTCGATGCGAAGATAATAACTGAGCAATTTTTAACCGATCAACACTATGCACCCATGCAAACAGACAAGCTGCATCAGCTGTTTTTTTACTTTGCAAAGAGCCGATAAAATGCCAGGTTATCGGTTCTTTTTGCAGAGCCGCAATTTTATTTTCCGCTTCTTGCAGATAATTTTCGCCAAAATCAGTTACGCCGCAGGCCAGGGCTTGTTTGATTGCAGCTATATCATGCGTTTTGCTGACGGCCATTAACGTAATCTCATTCGGATTGCGCTGAACTGACAGGGCAACTGAACGGATTAACTGATTAATATGTGCTATATGTTTTGCGATTGACATGGAGCTATCGTTTCAAAAGATTTAAAAGTACTCCAAAATTCTCCAAAATGCGAGTTTTTAAGCGTAATCATTTGCTCTGTCTCTTTCCATAAGCTAATCTTCTAACGAGGAATAAAAGAATCTCAACTCAGGATCAACAATTATGGATATTGCAGAATTACTGGCCTTTTCTGTAAAAAACAATTCATCGGACTTGCATTTATCAGCCGGATTGCCACCCATGATTCGGGTTGACGGCGATTTGCGGAAAATTAATGTTCCAGCTCTGGAGCATAAAGATGTTATTAAAATTGTTTATGACATTATGAATGATAAACAGCGCAAAGAGTTTGAAGAGCATCTTGAAACCGACTTTTCATTTGAAATTACCAATCTTGCCCGGTTCAGGGTCAATGCATTTACTCAGGCACGCGGAGCTGGCGCAGTATTCCGAACCATTCCATCAAAAATATTAAGTATGGAAGATTTGGCATTACCCTCTATTTTTCAGGAAATAGCCTCTTATCCTAAAGGTCTGGTTCTGGTAACCGGCCCAACGGGCTCAGGTAAAAGTACCACTCTTGCCGCAGTCATTGATTATATTAATTCAACCCGTTACGAACATATTTTAACAGTCGAAGATCCGATTGAGTTTGTCCATAACAGTAAAAAATGTCTGGTTAACCAGCGCGAAGTCCATCGCGACACTCATAGTTTTAACGCCGCCTTGCGTTCAGCCCTGCGCGAAGACCCGGATATTATTCTGGTAGGGGAGTTGCGTGATCTGGAAACTATCCGATTAGCTATGACCGCAGCAGAGACAGGGCATTTGGTCTTTGGTACGCTACATACCAATTCGGCAACCAAGACAATTAACCGGATTATCGACGTCTTTCCAGGAGAGGAAAAAGCAATGATCCGCTCGATGCTGTCAGAATCGTTACAGGCCGTTATTGCACAAAGCCTGCTGAAAAAAACTGGCGGAGGCCGGGTGGCCGGCTTGGAAATCATGATTTGCACATCAGCAATCCGCAACCTTATCCGGGAAGATAAAGTGGCTCAAATGTATTCAGCAATTCAAACGGGCCAGTCAAAAGGCATGCAAACACTGGATCAACACCTCACCCAACTGGTTCATGAAAACCTGATTGCACGCCACACAGCAAGAGATGTAGCGATTAACAAAACTTTATTTTAAGCCCACATCCCGAAAAGTAGCCTTGATGCAGCGAAGCGTAATCAAGGTCCCCCAATCTGATTCAAAAACCAACTCTAACAAGTCTTTTGAATCTCAATCAACTGCGCAATGCCGCCTTCTGCCAGCGCTAACATGGAATTTAACTCATCCCGGCTAAAGCTTTTATCTTCAGCAGTACCTTGAATTTCAATAAATTGTCCAGCTTCATTCATAACAACATTCATATCTGTTTCAGCAAGCACATCTTCAGCATAATCAAGATCAAGCACTGGCTGGCCGCGGTAAAGACCAACCGAAACAGCTGCAATATAATTAAACTGCGGCATCTTACGCAATTTTTCACGGCTAACCATCCATGATAACGCATCACGGAAAGCAACACAGGCGCCAGTAATCGCAGCAGTACGCGTGCCGCCGTCAGCCTGAATAACATCACAATCAATCATAATCGTATTTTCACCAAGAACCTTCATATCAATACAAGCTCTTAACGATCGTCCAATCAATCGCTGAATCTCCAGTGTCCGTCCGCCTTGTTTACCTCTGCTTGCTTCACGCTCAGTACGGCTATGCGTTGCCCGCGGCAACATGCCATATTCAGCAGTAACCCATCCCTGACCTTTGCCTTTTAAAAAACGCGGTACGCCATCAACAAATGAAGCGTTACACAGCACGCGTGTCTGGCCAAACTCAACCAGTACTGATCCTTCTGCATGATTAGTGTATTGACGGGTGATTTTAATCTGACGAAGTGCATTAGGTTCGCGATTGCTGGGACGCATGGGTTTTTCCTCGGTAAAAACTGGAAGTATATACCCGAAGCAAGAGCCTGTCATCAAAGAATTCCTTTCTTCCCTTGACGGGGGACAAAAAAATTTTCAGCTCCCTGTTGACCTGAAAAATGCTTTTGATTAGTATCCTCGCATCAGGACAAAGCTCCTGAAACAACGGAATAAAAAATAAATAAAAATCCAACAACAAGGAACAAGACCATGAGTCCAATACGATCGCCATTCTTCACTAAACCTTATTGCTATTCAACGTAATTACCAGCCAGGAAAAACAGTCCAACGCAAGCCGTTTCTCAACGGCCGCTATTAATTACAGGATGCATTATGACACAAGTATTTACTGGAGCAGGTTTAGGGATCCAGGGTTCCTCCCTGGAGAAACTCGGTTCTTATGGCCCAAAAGGGGCTGCCGGATTAGGCCAGGGCGGGGAGGCGGTTTATGTCAATGCCGCCAATGGCAATCTGGTGCTCAAGCAAAGTGATGGCTTCATGGCAGGCCTGGGACTCGGCCTCGACCTATTCCAGGTTTATAATTCCTTAAGCGGTAACTGGCGGTTTAACAGCCAGACAACACTTGAATTTGAAAGCGATTCGGTGATTAACCGTGTGGGAGACGATGGCCATGTAACCCGGTTTGTCCGCCAGGGTAGCGAGCGTGTTTATCAGGCCGATGACGGGAGCACGGCACGCATTGTATGGTCAGACGGCAGCTGGCATTACCAGTCTGGCAGCGGTGAGGTCAGTTGCAACTATAACCTTGCCGGCCAGCTGACTTCACTGACCGACCGCGATGGCCATGCCTGGGTTTTCCGTTATGAGCAGGGTTATCTGTCGCAAATTACCGATACCAGCGGCAATCAGACCGTGACCTGGTTATTTGACCACGGTGTGTTGCAGGATATTAACTGGGTGAGTGAGAATAAACGAGTAGGGCATATCCATTATGACTACGATTCCCAAGGCCGTTTAACTCTGGCCAGCCGGGATTTAGGCGATGGCAAGACCTATTGGATAGCCTATGACTATGCCGGAGATTCCAATCTTATCACGGATATTCGGCAATCCGATGGCACCCGTCTGCATGTCGACTACGACGGCGAGGGCCGGGTTAAATGTTTAACCGATGGTGAAGGGCGCACCACCGCTTATGAGTACTTTGAAGGGATAACCGCGATTACCAATGGCAAGGGGGCGCGATGGTTATACCGTTTTAATCAGGAAGGCTTATTAACCGGTATTGATGGACCAGAGAATTTTCATGTTGCCTATCATTATGAGAACAAGCGGTTAACCGAGGTCGTTGAGGGTAACCAAACCTGGCATTTTAAGTATAACGCCGCCGGCGATTGCGTGCTGATTGCCGAACCGTCAGGGCAGGTGACTAAACGGATGTTTGATAGCGAACATCATCTCATTGCCGAAACCCGCTATCAACGCTTTGACGGCGAGCATCATCCCGTTGATCCGAGCACCAGGCGTTTTGTCTATGATAGCCGTGGCCATCTGCGATTCGCAGCGGCCGGTGATGGCGCCATTACCGAATACCGTTATGATAGCGAGGGCCGGCTAGTGAGCGAGCGCCGTTATTTGAATGCAAGACTTGCCGCTGAGTCTGGCGAGCAGACGCTTACTCTCGATGACATGATGGCCTGGGCCGCGCGTCAAAACCCGCAAGCCATCATGCTAACGGAATATTGCTATGACTGGCGCGGGCTGTTAACGCACGAAATAACCTACACCGCCATTGATGCATCCGGCCAGGGCGTTGTAACTCCTGATTGTTTAATCCACACGACCCAATATGATGCAGCCGGGCGATTGGTGGAAAAAAGCGCTCCCGTCAATGGCAAATGGGTCATCACCTACTATTTTTATGATGGCTTGGGCCGGGTAGTTAAAACGGTAGATAGTGAGCAGCGGGTCAAAACCTTTTTTTACGATGATGCCCATCAGCAAATCGTGACCACCGAACCCAATGGGCTCACAACCATTGCAACCTACGATAAAAGCGGCTTGCTGTTGTGTACACAGCAATGCGACAGCCGCCATGATTTTGGAGAGGTGCGCAATGCTTATGATGACGCCGGGCGTCTGATTGCCCAAACGGGCCAGGATGGTAAAACAGTTTATTATTTTTACGATACGCAAGGCCGGTTACAAGGCCGGGTATCGGCCAGTGGTGAAGCGGTTGAGTACCGTTATGATAACCAGGGGCATTGTATCCAACGCTGTCATTATCAACAAAAAGTGAACCCGGCAAACTGGCTGACCCAAAGGCCGTCATTTCGTGACATCGCGCTTAAACCGTCTGGCCAGGATCGGATTACGCAGTATGTCTATAATCAATACCAGGCGCTGGCATTTGAAATCAATAGCGAGGGGGCGGTCATTGCGTATCGCTACGATGCCGAAGGCCGCGTTATCAGTAAAACAGCTTATGCCAACCGGCTTGAAAATTATCAACCAGGACAGAGCCTGGCTTATGAAGACATCCACCTCATTGCCAGTGGCGGCGACCGCACGCAGGCTTACTATTACGATACCGAAGGCCGGCTGATTGCCGAGGTAAATGGCGAAGGTTATGCGACCGCCTATCAGTACGATGCGGCAGGCCATTGCACCGAAATATGCCGCTACCGCCAGCCTGTCGCCTTGCCGCCCGCCGCATTATGGCGCGATGCAGAACCCGAACGCAGTACATTCGATAGCATCAGTTACTGCTTCTATAACGCTGCCGGGTTAAAGATTGCAGACGTCGATGCTGGCGGTTATCTAACCGAATACCATTACGACGCACGCGGTCTTCTGATTGAAAAAATCGCCTATTATACCCCTTGTTCTGCGACTAATAACCTGAGTCTTGAATCGCTGCGGCCCGCAAACCACCGCAACGACCGGCGTACCCACTACCAATATAATGATTCCGGGCTGCTCATCGAAGAGCAAAGCGCCAATGGTTTGATAACAACGTATGCCTACAACGAGCAAGGATTATGCATTTCACAGCGTAAAACCGATAACCTGACGCACACAGCACGCGCACGCCAGTTCCGTTATGACGCTTTAGGACGGCTGGTTCAGCAATTGGATGAGCTTGGAGCAACCTTACTGCAACAGCATCCCGATTGGCCGACGGAGAAAATCGAACAAATCTGGCGTGAGCACGGTATTCGTTATGACTATGATTTAACCGGGCGTATGATCGGTTCAACCAATGCCCTGGGACAGAGAACCCGTTATTTTTATAACAACGAAGGGCAACTGGTCTTTACGGTCAATGCTGAAGGCTGTGTCACCGAAAACCGTTATAACACGTTTCATCAGCTAGACACCGTTATCCAGTATCGGGCTCGAATATCAACGCTCGCTCCCGAGCTCTCAACCCAGGCGCTTGCCGACTATGTCGCCTTACTGGCCGATGATCGACACGATGAGTCAACGCATTACCAATATAATACAATAGGGCAGATTACTCAGATAAAAAAAGGCGCGAATGGCCGCGTTGAGATGGTTTATAATGCTTTTGGCGAACTGGTCACGCAAATGGAAGCCATAAGCCCTGGACGTGTCGCCCGAACCAGCTATGACTATGACCGACGCGGTTTACTCCGCCATCGCATTGACGATGCCAATAACCCGGAGGAATGGCAATACGATGCATTTGGCCAGATAAGCCAGACAATTGACAAGCGCGGCTATGCAACCCGTTATGGTTATGACCGCCTGGCTCATTTGACAACCATAACCAATGCTGCTGAACAAGTAAAAAAATACCGCTATGACGCATTCGGGCGAGTTATCGAATTTGAGCAGGGTGCGCGGAACAGCGAAACCACTATGTATGACGATAGCTGCAATACGCTGACGATTACCTATGCTGATGGCCGCACAACCCAAAT
The DNA here is from genome assembly GCF_042649825.1 of Legionella dresdenensis. NCBI lineage: Bacteria > Pseudomonadati > Pseudomonadota > Gammaproteobacteria > Legionellales > Legionellaceae > Legionella > Legionella dresdenensis. The sequence continues at coordinate 68,888 of NZ_JBHSAB010000006.1, forward strand.
CAGCTACAACGCGTTTGGCGATAAAATTGAAGACCGGGATGCCAAGGGGCAGAGCACCCGGTATGAATACGATGAAAAAGGGCAGTTGATTACGGTAAATTTGCCGGAGCAGGCGGTTAAATCCTACCAGTATGAGTATGACGCCGAAGGCCATTTAATCTGGCAACAAGACAGCAACGGCAAGCAAATCCGTTACACCTATGATGCCAGCGGCCGTAAACTCACTGAGCTGGTCGATCCCGACGGTTTAAAGCTGTTAACCACCATGACTTATGACGGGATAGGGCGGCTCTTTACGGTCACCAATCCGGCCGGTACTCAAACCGTATACGGCTATGATAGCCAGGGCAATCTCATTACCGTCACAATCGATCCTAATGGTTTAAACCGGATCACCGAGTATGCATATGACGAGCGTAATCAGCTCATCCGCACCATTGAAAAAAATCCGGCAGGACACGATAAAATCATCGCCTATGAACGTGACAGCCTCGGCCGAATAATCGCTGAAATTATTGATCCCGATGGATTATGCCTGACAACCCGCTATCAGTATGATGCCAACAATAATGTGATTAGCAAGACCGATCCCAGGCAGCATACCAGCCACTTTATATATGATGCGAATAACCGCTGCCGCTATCAGATTGATAACCGGGGCGTGGTCACCGCCTATGCCTATGATGCCTTGGGCAATGTCTGTGAAACAACGGTATTTGCCAACCGCATCGGCACGCTTGACACCTATCAGGAAGCGCAAATTGTCCAGGCGATAAAACGCGATCCGGACCACGATCAAACCCGGCTTTTTGAATACGATAATGCCTCTCGCCTGATCAGACAAACGGATGCTCTCGGCAATATTACCTGTTACACTTATGACGAGAACGGCAACCTGACCATTAAAAAGCAATATGGCAAGCAGGAAACTCCCGAAACCCTGCGCGCTACCTATTTTGCTTATGACGGCCTCAACCGCTTACGCTATCAGATCGATCCAGGCGGCAAACTCACCGGGTTTGACTATAACCACGGGGATGAGTTGCTTAAAAAAACCGAATTCAGCCAGACCCTTGCCAGAAATGAAACAGGCTATACGCTGGAGGTCATCGAGTCCTTGCTTCAGCGCAATCCGGCCAAGGATCGGAGCGTATTATATGCCTATGATAAGGCCGGCTGCTTACGCGCGCAGGTCTCAGCCTCAGGCGCTGTTACCCGTTATCAGTACGACAGCCTGGGCCATGTCACGACCACCATTGTATCAGCGACCTTACTGAGCATTAACGCGCGATCCGCGGCGAATTGGGATGCGCTCATAACTGATCATGCCGCCGATCGCATTTCCCATACGGTCTATGACGCTGCCGGCCGGGAAATATACCGGGTAAGCCCGCTAGGCCATGTGGTTGAGAGAGTGTATGATGCAGTTGGAAACGTGGTGGCTGAAATCAACCACAGCCAAACCGTGAGACTGCCTGAGTATAGCGAAAAAGCGATGAAGGCGGCGCTCGGCACCGACAGCGAGGCACGAATAACCCGTTATCAGTATGATGCCAATGGCCGCTTACGCGACAAAACCGATGCCGAACATCACTTGACTCATTATGACTATGACGACAATGGCAACCTGGTGTATAAAACCGAGGCAAACCAGGCCGTTTCCAGCTATGAGTATGATGAGGCCAATCAACTGATAGCGACCCATTCGCCAATCATGCCGGTCAGCAGTTGGCAAAATGGCACGCTTGCGACGACTAACCGCGCAATTATTACCCGCAAGCAATACGATAGTTTTGGCAATGTGACGGCGGTTATAAAAGACGCTGACGGCATTGCCCAAACTGTTTGTTATGAATACGATAAAAACAACCAGCTTACGCAGACCCGCTATCCCGATGTAGCGGTAAACGCCGCCGGTATGACAGCGAGTTCCTTTCCTAATCTCACGACTAAAACACTAACCGAACAATGGGTTTACAATGACTTTGGGCAAGTGATTGCACACAGTGACCGGGCAGGGCATTGGACACGTTATATCTATGATGGCCAGGGACAACTTATTTATTCCATTGCTGGCGGCAATCAGGTAACCCAATATAGCTATGACACCGCCGGTAACCTCATAACCAAAACAGCTTATGCCATTCCAGTGTCTTTGCCTGACGCTGCCGCGTTAACGAAAGAACAGGTCACGCGCTTAATAATCGAAGATCCGCTTGCCGACCGCACTGAAACATATCGTTATGACCCCGATAATCGGCTCATTGAAACCAGCAAACAACCAGTCAAAATGTATAATGCCCGCACTGGGCTTACCAGTTGGCAAACGCCCATAACACGCTATGACTATAATGCCTTTGGTGAAGTTATCAGTACCCAGGTGAAACATAATGAGCAGGATTGGGCGGCCACATCCTGTTTTTATAATCAGGATGGTTTAAAAACGGCAGTGATTGATGCCGAAGATTATTTAACCACTTATGACTATACTCCGTTTGGCGAGATTCTGCGGGAGGTGCAATATGCAAACCGCGTAAGCGGCTGGACGGCGACCGATTATACACCGCCTGCGTTATCAGCAAACGACCGTGCGGTTGAGTTTGCATACGATAGTTTAAGCCGGGTGACTCGTAAGACCTTAAAACAGGTCAGCTGGCAGCGCCTGACCGGCAATAAAGCCCAATACGAAAAGCACACCGGGGATTTGACCAGCTTCTATCAGTATGATGCGGTTGGCAACCTGATTGCTACCACCGACCCGCAAGGCAATACTGCCTATTGTTATTACGACCCAAGCGGGCAGCTCATCGCTAAAATCGCCCCGCTGACCCAAAAAGGCCGGGCGGCGACGACTTATCAATACGATAGCCTTGGCCAGCTGGTTGAAACGCATCAATGGGCCCAAGGCGCCGCCAACGCCGATGAAACCGGTTACACCTTAAAAGCCGCAAGCGCTGCCGATATTATCACCCATAACCGCTATGACAATAGCGGCCAGTTGATTGAAAAAATTGACGGCAATCAGCATAGCACCTGGTTCAGCTACGATGAAAATGGCAACGTGGCCCGCAGCTGGCAAGTACTCAAGCAAATTGACGGCAGCTATCTTATCCAGGACAAGCGTTATCAGTACGATTACGACAACCGCCTTATCCAGACCGCAACCTTAAAACAAGACGGCAGTGTCCGCACGGAGGATGTGCGCTATAACTCGTTTGGCGAAATTGCCGGCAAAGGCATTAATCACCAATTCACAACCCGTTTTGAATATGATAACGCCGGCAGGCTTTGGCGCAGCAACAGTCAGGGCTATTACCAGATTTACCGCTATGACCTTGCGGGCAACCTGACTGAAACCATCACCGCCAGTCAGCAGACGCTGGCCGCCTACGGTGCTTATGGGATTGACTTATCGCAGGCAGCGTTTAATCAGGAAAGCGATTTTGATAGCCTCGCTTATCAATTCGCTTTTCATCGTCAATACTATACCTACGATCGCATGGGACACGTGCTTTCCCAAGACGAAGACGGGGTTTATGACCCGGCAACCGGGCAGTGTAAGTCCAGGGTGAGGCTCTCAGCGCAAACAGTCGACAGGTGGGGAAATGTTCTTAAACACACCAATGCCCTCGGGGATACCACCTGTTATGACTACAACGCCTTTGATGAAGTGATAAGGCAGCAATTACCGGCAGTCGCTGTGTACCACGCGAATGGCGCCCGGACCATTAATCCGGTGATTGAATATGCCTATGACGAGCTTGGTCATGCCATTGCAATGATTGATGCCAATGGCAATGCAGTGGCCAAATACTATGACGCGGACGGCAGGATTATCCGTGACGTCAATGCGTTAGGCTATCAGCGCGATAAGACCTATAATTTGCTTGGTCAACTGGAAACCTTACGTGATGAACGCTCCTATATCACCCAATATTTTTATGACCATGAAAACCGCCTGGTCCAGATTAAAACGCCGACCAGCCATAAAGAATACCAATACGATGAAGCCGGTCAACTTATTGCCCAACAAACCGCCGGCATGGATAACCAGGTTCGTTTCTGGTACAACGAATTGGGTTTTCTGGTCGGAAAGCAAGATTCGCCGGCGATAACGGCAACGCGCTATTATTATGACGATGCCGGCCATAAAACCCTCGAGGTCGGTGCGTTTAATAACAGCAAAAGCTGGGCGTATGATGAGTATGGCCGGGTAACAGAACATGCCGACATGTTCGGCCGCAAGACGGTATATACCTACAACGCCAATGGTCAGTTAGTCGCTGAAACCTCACCCAACACCCTGCGAAACCGCGAATACACCTATTACAGCAATGGCCGGCTGGCAAGCTTTGAGGATAAAGCCGGGGGTGAAAAAGCAACTTACGCCTATGATGACGAGGGCAATGTCACAGCTAAAAGCTCGTCTCGTAGCGGCTATTGGGCGGCTCAAAAGGATGAATATCAATACGATGCGCTAGGCCGGCTGGTGGCGGTTAACCGCTACGAACAAGACCAGAATAAAGTGCTTGCCTTGCAATATGAATACGATGCGAACGGCAATATTATCCATACCTCAGCCACCGCGCACTACCCAGGCTATCAGGCCGTGAGCGAGGACGATTATTTTGCCTATGATGCCAATAACCGAATGGTCATCAATAAAGGCCGGTTAAATGCTCAGGGTGAAGTTTATGTTCCCTATAATCAGGGCACAGCCCTGTGGTATGACGCCGCCGGCAATTTAAGTCTGGCATTTCAAATTAAAGACGGCAAAGCAGAACGCTACGACTACCTATATACCGGCGACAACCAATTGGAGCGCATCCAAAAAAACGGGCTCGACCTCCAGTACAAGCAATATGATGAGGCCGGACGCCTGACAAAGGAGCTGCTTTATAATGAGTTGGGTGATGTGTCTGAAATGCACCTGTCGCATTATAAAGCGAATTTGCTCGAAACCCAGATGACTTTGCTGCCGTCTGGCAATTTCATCGCCAACATGACGAACTATTGGTACGATGACGCGGGTAATTTAAAAGAGCGGCTAACGACTTTATATAATCCAATGCATCATATTATCGATGCGACCGAAAAGCGGACCTATACCTATGAATTGTGGGATAGTTATCAGCAAAGTATGGAGTATGTAAGCCTTGTCACCACCGATGGCAGGGTAAGTTTGGGGCAGGGTAGGCGCATATACAATGCCATCGACGGTCAATTTGAACAAGTCAACGACAACCAGGGCACAAGCCCCAACACCTTTTTCAGCAACAGCGCTCTTGACGGCCTCCACGACCGATACGATGGCAGCGGCCACACCTCGTATCTTGCCATTGGCGGGAAATTAATCGGTGATGTCAAACTCAACACCAACGGTACCCAAGCGCTCAATCTGTATTCAGGCTTTACCCCCACAGGCGCACCTAGCAGCAACAATTTCCTGCAGGAAACCGATTTTAAGCCGTTTGACGGGATATTGCCGGAAGCGCCCCAAAGTACGCTTGGCGCCTATACCGTCCAGGCTGGCGATACTCTGGAACGCATCGCTTTTGCTGTCTATGGCGACAGCAGTTTATGGTACCTGATTGCCGATGCCAACGGCATCAGCGAGCGTAATGCCGAAGGCGGTAAAAGCAGCAGTTTACCTGTCGGCAAACAATTAACTCTCCCGCCGGTAAACCTTGACCAACATTATAACAACGGCACACACAAAGTGTTATCAAGCGAGGCGATATATGGCAATTTAAGCGCCACCGCCCGTCTTGATCCCCTTGAGATGTCGCTGCCAACTCCGGTCCGGCATAAAAAAAGTCTCTGGAAAACGCTTGCTAAAATTGCCATTACCGTCACGGCGATTGTCGCAACGGTATTAAGCGCAGGCATTATGGCCACCTTACTCCCCGGAGGGGCCGCGTTATCCGGAGGACTGTTTGCAACCGGTTTCAGTGCGTTAAGCGGTGGTACCGCATTAGGTCTCTCGGCCTTCGCTGCGGCAGGCGTAAGCTTTGCCGCCGGCTTCATCGGCAGTCTCGCCGCCCAAGGTTTAAGCAACGCTTTCGGCCTGCAACACGGACTGGATGTCAAAGGGCTATTAATCAGCGCATTAACCTCAGCCGCAGCCGCAGGCGCCGGCAACCTGATAGGCGGCACCCGATTCTATAAAGAGTTAGCCCCTAAACTTGATGAGCTTTCTAACCATTTCAACGTCCGAAGCGCCCTTGAAATGATGGAACGCGACACTATCGCCCAAACAACAAACCTTGCATTAAGAGATCACCAACACTTCGACTGGCTGGAACTCGGAACCACCGCCGTCACCGCCGGCATATTAGGCAGCCAAACTGTCGAATCAGCCCAAAACAAGCTCACAACAACCGTAGGCAAAGAAATCTCTTCCCTGATCAACAGCGAGCTGAACGCACTCGCCTCCGGCACAATCGACACCGTAGCCCACGGCGGCAATTTCAAGGATATTCAAGCCGGCGATATCTTACTCAACAACTTAGGCAATGCCATCGGAAGCACACTCGCAAGCTCAATCGCCGAAAAAGGCCAAGCGCTTGCCCAACTCAAGGAAAAACTCCAAACAGAAACCGCCCAACAACAAATCGAATCCGGCGGCTACTGCCCCTTCACCATCGAAGAAGAAGGCAGCTTCACCCCCATACCAGAGGGAACCTATGAGCGGTTTAGGGAAGAAAGAAAAGCACGGGAACTGGTGAGTTCAGCACTGGATGGGGATCTGGATTTTAGGGCGGCTGCAAATAATATCGAGGGCTCTGTGATTAGTGATTGCTTGCCAAGAGACAGTGATTTCAATAGCCAGCAAAGTTATTCCGATGGAGTTTCATCTGATACTTTACTAAATTATTTGAACACTACTAATGATATGGGGAAGCTAGCTTATGAGTCTCATGTAAAATATAAGATAAATGTTGTGTTGAACCGAGCTGGAGCATTGCATCGTACAAAAAGTATTGCTTTATCTTTAGCAAAAAATTTGAACCAGATTAAACCATTATTTAAAACGCAGGTTTCAAAATCATACGCTATTTTAGATGGAGCGATAAATTCAAGGTGGTATAAGTTAATAGAGAACAGTGGACGCCTATTATATACTGTACAGATGGCGAAAGAAATGAGTGAGGCCTACACCAAAAATATGGATGCTGGCTTTAATATTCAGGCACGGGAAACAACTGCCGCTGGATTTGGTGTTACTGCTGGAGCATGGGGGAGTGTAGCGGCTGCGCATACTCTTGGACTTGGCCTTGGCTCATATGCAGCCAGCATGACTATGGGTACGTGGGCTGTACCAGGATATACTGTAGGCTGTGTTATTGGTTATTTAGGTTACAATTTAACGCCGTTAGGTAATTATGTGAGTAGTGCTGCAAAAAATGCTTATAGTTTTGTGTGGGATAAAATGGGAACAGTAGCAAATAATGTGAGTAATGTAGGTCAAAGAGTTACAAAAAACATTACATATTCCATTAAACATTTTGATGCTTCGTTAGCATTTAAATCGCGTTATGGTGGAATAGGTTTAGAGTTTAAATAGAAATGTAGTCATGTTATTTAAAGGCAAATGATAGTGTTTAAATAATTTTTTTCTAATTGATTACTATATAAGGATTAAAAAAGTATTAATGGATTGTAAAATAATAATATTAAAAAATACCAATTTTAGTTGAAAGAGGTTAATATATGATATCAAATCCTTCCATTTATTTTGAAAAAATTGGAAAAAATAAATATATTTTTAGGAAAAGCCCAGTAACGTCATCGCTTGGTTATATTGTTAATTCAAAAGAAAAATTAGAATTAGAATTATTGAGTTGTTCAGTACAGGCTTTTGGAATGAAAGTACTTGGTATTTGTTTGCCAATTTTTATTATACACCGATTAAGCGCCTTGATTGTAGCATTGATAGGATTCGCGTACAGTATTATAAATTGCAATAAAGATATCAAATCAATCTTGGGCAATAGAGAAAAAATTTATGTAAAGCGACAGTCAATTATATATGTATTTGAAAAGCAGTATGAATTCTTCCCTAGAAATACAAAAATAAAACTGATTTTGTTCAATTTCTTACTTTTTTCTGGACTCATAGCAGCCATTACTAATCCTAATGATCCGATATATAAAAACTCAATTTATTTAATTATTTTTATCGGCGTAGGAATAAGCCTTTCTGCTCTATTTGCTGTTTTCTTGTGCTACTTTGCAATTAAAAGATCAAGACTCTATCAATATATAAAGCGAAAATGAAAACCTACTACCTAACAATTGTTAATTACGTAAAAAAATAGAGACTATTCACAATGATGGACTCATCAATATATTTTGAAAAAATTAATCCAAATCAATATCTCTATAGATATTAGTCCTGTGTTCATTGCTAAAGGATATATTTTAGTTTTGAGTAAGTTAATCGCAATAAAAAAATGGCAAAAAGAGAAAACTAGAAACAATAATTGACATAAAAAAGGAAAGTAGTCATCTAACTGTGTCTTAGTGAATATCTAAGTCCTAGGGATAGCCTGTCATCAAAATAGCTCTGTAACTGGAAAACAATAAGCACTCAACGTGCAGGCTGGTTATTCAGATGCTAAAATTCACCTTGATACAAAGTTTGTACCAAAAGTAAATTAATTTCATACAATAAGTTACAAAAATATTGCTCATTCAAGACACTATATTTTGATATCATTTTCGCCAAGAAGTCTCCCTAAAATAAATGCATCATTTTGACTAAATTTTTTAATATCACTTTGAATGCCATTATCAATATTAATATCTTGAATTTGCCCATTTTCCTTAATGCCTACACAATTCTCTTCATGTTTAACAAACATGATTTTTGCCTTTGGCTTATATTTTTCATGATTAGCCAGATTAGTAACAGTTCTTATGTCAAAATGGCTAAAGCCGGATATAAAATCATCATCAGCAACGATTTCCTCGGGAGTATAATCATTTACTACACTAGTTCCAACAAGTTGTATTCTGCAGTATCCAGTGCCATTTTTTTCCACCCAATCAACGAGCCTATATTTTATTTTTAACTGCTCGTCTTTTTGTTTGATAATTTCTAATAAAGAAGCGACAATATTCGTTAATCGTTGAACCATAAACTTTAAAATGGTTTCCTTATCACACTTAAAATTCATAAATAATTTTTCCGTAAAGTTTTTCAAAAGCCAACTAAAATGTGATTACATCTTAAAATAAATAAAAAATCAATATCAGGTTTGATTCATTGTAAAGGGGTTAAAAATAACTTTTGGTGATTCTGAATCAATATTTTCGTATCTCATCAAAAGTTTAGCAATAACTGAGAAGGGAAACGATAATATTAAAATCACAAGTAGTTTTGCGAGTATTGTTGTACAAAACTGTTGTATTAATCTATTTGGGCTTAATGTATGTAAATATAAAGCAGGGATCACAATTATGGAAAAACTGCATTGTCCAATAATGGATGCGCCAATAAGCCTTATGAAAAAATACTTGCCCTTAAGAAAATTCCGCCATTTAGCAATGCAAAAAGCGTTGATATAATCGCCAAAGAAGAAGCCTATGCTGTATATAATCATAACATACAAAGCACTATTAAATATTTGATTATAAGCAGAATAATTGATTCCTGACGGTGTGGGTAGTTTTAATAAAAAAGATACGGTTATATTGAAAATAAAAATACAGACGAAATTCCCAAAAATAATTTTTCTAGCGTGTTTATAGCCATAGACTTCAGTAATTAATGCTGCTACAAGATAGGTTGCCGCGAATGGAATAACGCCTCCTGGTGTCAAAAAAGGCCCAAACTCAATAATGCGATATGTAAATACCATTGCACAAATTAAAAATGTAACAGAAATCATAGAGGTTACTGATAAATATTTATATTCTTCATTTCTTTTAACTGATATTAATAGGTTTTGGTCACTCATAACTATCCTAGCACGTGAATTTTAGATTATTTTGAAGAGTATTCTTACAACCCGTAATTTCTAACGTTGAATAAAACATTGCCGGTGTGCTTATTCCTCTAAATGCTTTGTAAGCTTCAGCGACCTCCCACAAAAACTGATTTTTCTCACGTGGCTCGGATATTTCATCGACATGCGCAAGCCAGCAGTTTATTGAATCAACCATTTCCTGATCACTAGTGTAACGGCATTCAATTTCCTTCTTTTGAACAGAAATATCCATCGGGATGTGGCTGAGTATTAAATCTTTATACTGTTCTTCGGTAATAAAAGATCTTGGCATAGCATAATTTTGAAAATACTTTTGCCAGTGAGGCCTTTTTATTACTTCGGTAACAACTTCGTAAGCGTCATGTTTTAATGGATACATTAGAAAGAGGTTGCCATCCTCGTTTAAACTTTGAATTATTTTCTGTAATGCATCAGCCTGGTCTTTCAAAGGGATCCATGACAATGTCCAAAATGAGATCACTAAATCAAAACTTTCTTCATGATCCATATCTAATACATTTTTACATTCAAAGCTTAAATTATTGTGGACATAATTATTTTTTGCATAATCAATCATGCCTTCATTGATATCCAAGCCGATAATAGAACCACCGTTGGTTAGTCTTTCTCTTGCAATTTGAGATGTGATTCTGCCAGTACCGCAGCCGATATCCAGTATTTTTTCATTGCCTTTTAGCGGTAAAGTATTCAACATAGACATTGCAGTATTATACTGCAATACACTTTGCTTATCATACTCGTGAGGGTTCCAGTTTTTTTGAGGCATTTTTATCTCTACAAAATTTAAAATTATTGATTATTCAAAGTTGAGAATCGACTGAATTACAACTCCTACAATTTTTGTGGTTTTATCATCATATTGAACGCTCGGTATACTATGATCTATAGATTTTAAATATGCAGTACTTCCATCTAAAATAAAACGTTTTAAAGAGGCTAAATTGCTGTTTTCCTGTTTGACGATTACGTAGCTTCCATTTTTAGGTTTTTTGTTTTGATCAATAATAAGAAAAGTTCCTTCTGGAAAACGGTTGTCCAAAGTATATTCTATCAACAATGCAAATGAAGCTTGTGGTGGTTGATAACCCACTTTAAGGTATTTGTAGTTAGAAGTGAAGCCTAATCTGGAAAGGCAGGCAGCGTCTGCCCAAGATAATATTGGAATTTCATCACAAGATTTGTGTGTGCCCTCTTTAACGCCGAAAACTACTTCATCAAAACTATAATGTTTGATAATAGCTTTAATAGAATCGATAGTGGGATTTTTGGTAGAACCACTAATAATTTTATGTAATACCGAGCGATCTATGCCTGTAATACGCGATAACTCTGAAGCGGTAATTCCTTCTTCGTTCATAAGTCTGTTAATGTTATCGGCAATAGTAGTCATAATTAGCTAACGTGAAAAAATTTATTAAATCGTACTTGTGCGTTTTTACTAGAACGCATGGATTCTGTCAAGTTTTCAAATTCATAATTCAATATTATAAAAAATTGAACAGATAATTTCATCTATGAAAATTTGTTGTTGCAGAAATGAAAAATAACTTATAGTATTCGCTAAATTTTGTTACCTGGTATGGAAAAAATGAAATTATATATTAATTACAAATGTAACGTGAGAGTAAAAATTTAGGATTACAATAATTTAGTTTGAAGAAAGGTCCAATTAAAATGGAGAAAAAAATGGCTACAGCAGACAGTGGAACCGTAGAAAAGCAATATAGATATGAAGTAATTGCACAAAAATTTAAATTACCCCATGGCTTATGTGTCTTGTCCATAAGAGACAAAAAAGATGACATTATTATACATACGGCAGCTGCGTTGGTATTTCGAGATGATGAAATGCTGGCTGATATGAGTCCTCAAGATATCCGAAAAGTAGGATATATCTTTGCCTGTGATTTTGAAACTATAGGCAAGAATCCAGATAATATTAAGTTTATTAACACTTCCTGTAGCCATTCTGATAATGCTTGCATGTAGGTGATTAGAACCAATCAAACCATCAGTAAAACAATAAATAATTATTTTAAAAATAAAAGGAAATTGAACATGTTGCTCTTTAAAAGACGTATTGGGGAAACAATAATGATTGGTGATTTTATCCAATGTACTGTTTTAGGCTTGAAAGAAGATCAGATACGGCTAGGATTTAGTTGTGTCATCGATGATATACCAATACAAACAGAAGAGGATTTTTTGCAAATTAATGAGGATGATCAATAGAACTCTATTAGGTTTTATTTATTAAGGAATGTATGCTTTATTCATTCGAAGAACGTAAGCCACAAATTAACGGTAGTAATATCTATATAGCAGAAGAGGCTTGTTTAATAGGCTCCGTTATTATTGAAAATAATGTATGCATTCTTCCTTATGCTGTAATTCGAGCTGACAATGCAGAGATATATATTGGAGACGGTACTAACATTCAGGATGGAGCAATTATTCATACGGATCCGCATTTGGTAATGAAAATTGGTAATAATGTTACTATTGCTCATAAAGCCATGTTGCATGGCTGTCACATCGGCGATAATACAATTGTTGCTATTGGAGCCACGATTCTCAATAATACAACTATTGGAAAAAATTGTATTATCGCAGCAAATACTCTTATTCTTGAAAATCAGACAATTCCTGACAATTCTTTCGTTGCTGGCTCGCCTGGTAAGATTATGAGGCTAGTATCAGAAGAGGAAATAAAGCAAATGAGCTCATTTTCTAAGCATTATATTGATAAAATTTGTCGCTTTAAAAAAAGCCTTGTGAAAATAACTTAACCGGCGCAACAGACGATTACTTTTCGCAATGTTTGCACTTTTAGCTATAGATTGGGCTCATAAATAACCCTTTTGTTTAAGACAAGCATTAAAAATTTAATATATTGAGGTAGTTAATGATACGATTGAGAAGCCTTTAAAACGACAAAGGCTTCCGAAGAAGCCTAAACATGGCGTCAACATGGATTGTCGTCTCCGTTTGTTGGGCCAGCTGCACTGGGCGGACCTTTGTGCAGTCTTGAATGCCTGATGCCGAAGCAGAGCAGTTAACAATTATATTATATTCATTTTTAGAGAAAATTACAAATAGGGTGTTAATCGGGATAAATTTAATCCATGTAGTATACACTTATAAATCTCCTTCATTTGCTCCCTTCCAAGCCTATTCTTAAAATACAATCGTTTTCCGGATGAATCTCTAGTACCTAGTTTTATTAAGCTTAATCTTTCAAAAGAGACAGTATAAAGCATGTCCCCTTTAACCCAGTTTTCATATTCTTGGAAATGTTTAAGCATGGGCATGGATTGTTTTGGCATAAGATAATGATAGGCAAGGATAGGACTCGGTTTAGTAGTGCTGAGTGGGACTAAAGTTACTAGATTCTTTCTCCCTTTAATTTCATTAGATATTATTATTACAGGCCTATTAGATTTAACCATTTCAGGTTCTTTAAATCCTTCAGAAAAATCACAAAGAAGAATTTGTCCTGGTTTTGGATGGATACTTATTGGCATTTTTTATTCCTTTGCTTGAGAGTTGGCTATCGTTTTTCGTGCATCACCCGTCCATAATTCAATAGAAATTTGTGGCGTACCATATCCAATATAGGCTACAACGCGCTATAGTTTGATAGTAGTTTGACCAACACTAACCATCCCTGCATCGGAGGTTCGATGGCAGTGTAAAACAGTTAATGTTACAACATTCTTTCCATCCTTAATTTCTACAATATGATGAACAGGTGCATTGCGGTAGGATTTGAAGACATCTTTATATGCTTCGTTATTATCAACTAAATATCTTACAAGGTCCTCAAAACTTTTAAGGGCTGTTCCACCATTCTCTGGTAGATAAGTGCTGGTATTGTTTCGACCCAACATGCCTGACTTTAATCCTGATTTTGCCTTAGTGACCTGATCAAGCCCCTTGTTGGGTCGAAACACCCCAACTTACTTCTCTTTTTAATGTTGCAAGGGTTGTATATAAAATGGAGGAGCTTATCATTAATAATGAAATGAATAGGTTGTTGTGAAAGATATTCAGGATCCAAAACCCTATGGCAGAAAAGACGCCCATCAGGCCATAGGTTTTCATAACGAGTCCGGATGAGTTTAATGCTTCTTCTTCATAACCAATTCTGTCCAGGAATGAGAGTGATATTGCTTCATAAGCGAATGCCGCAAGGAATACCAATACACAGACTATAATGACATTGAAAAAGGTTTCATGAACCGACATATCACTATAAATTTCATAACAGACTGCAGAAATATTCAGAAAAATAATAGCTAAAACCAGAAGCAGCGGGATCCTTATATTTTGTTTATTAGTATATAGCATTGCCGCATAATCATGGTCTTTATTCCAGGACAAAAATACTTTGTACCTATTACAAACAAATGCTGCGACTGCGACCCCAAAATAAAAAGTAGCCAGGAGATAAGTGCTGATTGTCTGTGACAAATAGTGGGCAGCACTGAATATAACTACCTGTACGCCTACTGTAAGAAAGATAACGGATTTAGACAGCCTTGAGCACCAGTCTGAGCTGAACTGTTCGACTTTCACGGTTTGAGCGGGTGATGCAGATATATTGGCCGGCCTGGTTTTTAAAGAGAAGCTATAAATATCTATTGAGCCTGCGATAAACTGAAAGGCAGCATCGATTAGCAGAGCCATTTCTAAAGAGACGTCAAGATTCAGAATTTTCCAGAAGATCAAACCCAGAACCATACCAGCGTAATATCCAAATTCTACCCAGGCAATTGATTGTTGATAGCCAGATGATTCTGAAGCACGTTTTACTCGAGAATAGAACCAAAAAGTAAATCGGAGGGTTAAAAGGATGAAAAATATTACAGATGGATATCCCGATAAATAATGGTTTTGGGAGTAATTATAATAAACATAAAATAAAATCACTGATACCAGACTGCATCCCACGGAAAAGGAGGGTGCAATGGTTTTTGATAATTTCTTAGGCAATAATTGGATAAATAATAAACCCAGAATAGTGCCAACAAAGAATGCCAGAATTGACCCGCCATGAAGGTATGGCGTCTTAATAACATCTGTAGCCTTTCCTAAAATTAATCCTCCGCCAAATGCGGCGATTAAATTAGAAATGGAAAATAAATAATATCGCGAGGAAACAATTCCGTTTAACAACATAACGCTTAACCTTTGGACTAGTAATCAATATAGGCTCCAAAATCAGTATGCTTTTCTAATACTTTTAGGATGCCTCAATTCCGTGCTGTTTTTTATCATATCTGACTTGAAAAAGTCTATCTGTTTCCTAATTTTTTATATTACTGTATAGCGGGGCTTAAGTATTTACAAAGTATCCTTTGTGTCTATCAATGGACAATTGTCTTTCTATATACTATCCTCTAAGGAACAGTGGAGAGAAGTATATGCAAGTCAGCACAAACCAAATAAATAACATTCCCGATGAAGTTGTGTGGAAATCACTTATTAATCTTGTGGATCGCTTTGATTTAAAAGAAGGAGAGGCACGGATTTTAATGGGGGATATGCCACGCTCAACCTATACTTCTCATAAATCCAGATTAAATAGAGATCAAAGGGAGAGAGTGTCTTATCTTTTGGGTATTTATAAATCTTTACGCATTCTATTTGATGATGAAGTACAAGCTAGAACATGGATTAATCGTAAAAATACATTGCCGCCTTTTAATGGTTTAACACCTAAAGAGTATATGCTGGAGGGAGGAATAGTTCGCCTTGCAGAGGTGAGAAGATTTTTAGATTTTTGGAGAGGGTATTAAATTGTACTCTTTTATCGATTATGACAAGAAAGTACATAGGCTTATACCATCCAAATTTCCTCCTGTATCATTGTTTGATTGGGCTGATTCTGCTGAAGAGCTAGAACAGATTGCTCTTTTGGAAGGCCTTACAAATGAGCGCATTCAGGCTGAATATGGCCGGATTAATTTAATATCAAAAGAAGATTGGGTAGGCAGCCCTGGAGCTACTCCTCTTATGGCTGCCTTTTGTCATATCGGTTTTCCCTCAAGATTTAGCGATGGCAGTTATGGGGTTTATTATGCTGCGTCATCTTTAGATACTGCGATTAAAGAAACAGTTTATCATCGAGAAAGATTTTACCGGGCTTCTAACGAAAAAACGTGTTCTATCTCTATGCGAGAATATATAGCGAGTATCACGAAACCAGTAGTCGATATTACCAGTAAAGTTTATAGCGAATTATTAAATCCGGACCCTGCTTTCTATGACACAAGTCAGAAATTTGGAAAAAAAATCCGCGATGAGAAGCATTGGGGGATATTTTACCCTAGCATAAGAAATCAAGGCGGCTTATGTATGGCTATTTTTAGACCGCCTGCGCTAACAATACCTGTTCAAGGGTGCCATCTAAGATATATCTGGAATGGCGACCATATTTCTGAAGTGTATGCAGAAAGTAAAATAGTTAATTTTTGAGCTTGTCAGGAACAATAGACATATTTTATTAACTAATCTTGAAAATGTATAACGCTGATTTTTTTAACTGCTGGTAAATAAAAAATGATATAATCAAATGAAAGAAGCGATATTTAAGATAGAGGAACTGTTATGTCAGACAACGACACAAGTTTAAATAAATTCTCTTAAAATTACGCGATGTTTGTAGAGCCAAAGGAATATCTCTACACGCACTTGCTGATCAGGTTGGAATTGATTATCAGCGAGTAGTCATCTCCTCAGCAATGACCATCCGTGACTTTCCCTCTCCCCAGCCCTCTCCCGCGAAAGGCATATCATACTATCAAAGCTCCTATCGCGGGAGAGGGGGCAGATCAAAGTGAAATTGAAAAATCTATGCTCAATCCAAGATTTAATCTTGTTTAAAAAAACTTCAGGGACGTTGCCTAATAAAAGCATTGTTCCAGTGCTTATTTTTTACACTATACTTGTATTAATTAAAAACAGACATGATGCAGTAATGGCTAACGATAATCCAGAAGAGCTTAAACAAGCATTAGAACGTCAACAAGCAGAAATTGAGGCCCTTACAGAGCAATTAAGTGTTTTACGCGCTGAGCATAATCTTTTGAGTAACTTATTGGATGATTTCCCAGGTGATGTTTATTGGAAAAATCGTGATGGAGTATGGCTTGGTTTAAATAAACGTTGTGTCGAAAGTATTTACCAGATGGGATTTATTAAAATACCTGAAGCTTCTGAAATAATTGGTAAAACAGATTTTGATATATTTAATAGGGATAATGCCACAGTTTATCGCCAAAATGATATTGAGGTCATGACATTACAACAAGAAATATCACGGGAAGAAGTTACCCATTTAGCCAATGGCGAGAACATTATTTTACTTTCCGTTAAAAAACCGTTGTTTAATGAACAAGGGGAGGTTGCAGGAATCGTTGGTAATACTGTAGATATTACCCATTTAAAACGGCTTGAGGCAGAATTAAAGCAAGTGAAACATGCTGAAGCAGCCAATACCGCCAAAAGCGAGTTTATCGCCAATATGAGCCATGATATTCGTACTCCATTAGCAGGTATCATTGGCATTTCTGATTTGCTATGCGAAGAAGCACAAACTCCAATTGAGCGTGAACATGCAGAATGGGTGCACGATTGTGGTCAACAGTTATTAAATTTACTTAACAGCGTTCTGGATTTAATTGCCAGTGATAGTTTAACTGAGGAGCACTTAACGGCGCAGCACTTTTCCTTAAGTACCCTTATCGCTGATATTCAAGCCCTTGAGAAGCCAGCCATTGAATTAAAAGGGTTGTCGTTAACTACTCGCCTGGCTTCAACACTGCCTCCTATCATTGAAGCAGATTTAACCAAACTGCATCGTATATTATTAAATATAATTGGCAATGCCATAAAGTTTACCGAAAAAGGGGGGATCTGCATTAAGATTGAACCAGTTGCGACCTATGGGTCTCAGGTCTTGTTGCAATTTACCATTCAAGATACAGGGATTGGCATACCTGAAGTTATGCAATCGCAGGTATTTGACCGCTTTTTTCGCGGTGATGCCAGTTACCATGGCAAATATCAAGGGCATGGAGTCGGGTTACATATTGTTCAAAAGTATGTGGAGTTGATGAAAGGTAAGATTGAATTAACCAGTGAGCCAGGGGTAGGTACAACCATTCGATTTACTGTGCCGGTGCGGGCTGTTGCTCGATCAGATAAAGTTGTCCATTTGAGTCAGTCCGCTATTCCTTCGCAGCGAATTAAATCGGTTATTGCACAACCAAACCAGGCAACGGTCTTGCCCGATTCATCAGCTGCTATTACCGTACTGATCATTGAAGATAACCTGATTGCCAGAAAGATGGCCGAATCGTTAGTGGCCAAAGCAGGTTGCCTGAGTTTAGCTGCTGAGAGCGCTGAAACGGGTTTTGAACTGCTGTTAACCAATAAAGTGGATATGGTATTAACAGACATTGGATTGCCAGGCATGGATGGTTTTGAATTGGCGCATTCAATCAGACAATTGGAGCAGCTTGAACATCGAAAACCTCTTCCTGTTTTTGCATTGACCGCTCATGCAGCCAATGAATTAACTGATGCCAATCAGGCAGGGGTAAATAAAGTTTTAACTAAACCATTAACTCCGGAGATGCTTGCGGAATGTCTAAAAAGCGTAACCCCAAACGCAGTAATACGTAGCAAAGCCCCAGAGCAGGCAGCAGAGCCAAACACCGAGCAAGCCCTTCCTCTCCTGGATAAAGAACAGGCCATTGTCCAGTTAGGTAGTGAAGAAGTCTTGCGGGATTTATTAACCATGCTGTTAACTCAGGAAATCCCTGAAGATCGCCAGGCACTAGATGAGGCATTTCGCCATAAGGAATGGCAAACCCTTGAAAAGGTAGCGCACAAGCTTAAAAGCGGGGCGGCTTACTGTGGTACCAAGCGTCTGTTTTCGGCATGCGAAGCATTGGAAAAATCACTTAAAATTGGAGATACTTCCAGAGCAGAAGTACTTTATTTGCAGTTGCAGGAAGTGATTAAACAAACAGAACAGGCTATCTCACTGAAAAGCTAAAGACAGATCAACAGTAAACAAATAAGGCCAAGTTCAGAACCTGGCCCATTGATTACTGAGCAGGTCCAGTATTTCCTAATGTAGAAGCAGAAGGCATTGGTCGATCTTCTTTCTGCATCTGAAAATGCGCGTAAGGATTATTGGAAGTTGCCTGATGGGGGCGAGCTATTTTAGCGAGACTTTCTTTCTGTCCGGTAAGAAATTCATTCATTAGGGTTAATTTATTTTTAAAATCTTCTTCCAGTTCAGGATGCTGAGCCCGTTTAGCTTCAAAAAGCTCCATGGTTTTTTCCAATGGGCTTATGGGAGGATTATTATCCAATAACTCATTTAATTCGGATGCAACCTGAGACTCGATTTCAATAAACGGGTTATGATTGGTAATGGCTAACAATAATATTTTAGCAAAGTTAGTTGTTATAATGTTTTTTAAGTAAGGATTAGTTGCGCTAAAAGTGTTTATTAAATCATTCATCAGGGCTACCAGACCGGTGTAATGCTGTCCTTGAATATGATTGGGCGATATTAATGGCCTATGGTTATATTTTTCCTGGCATTGTTTAACGAAGGCGTGATACATAGGGCCTTGAGCAGCAATATACGTTGTCACGCCTGTGTTATAAATCCAATCTGTAATTTTTGGGATATCTAGTGTACTTTGCTCTGCTAATGCTTGAATAAAACGACGCATTTCATTTTCATAAATGGTAAAAGTAGAATACACACTCATATACAACATTCCTTAAATTTTTATTGATGTTCCCTTGATTGAATCAAAAGGGTTCCTTATCGGCAGCGATATTTATACCGTTGCGAAGAGATTGTAGTGGATAATGCTGATTGAGTCATATACTCCATCTGCCAAGAAAGCGCGTTGTCAGGTTTTTCTGTTGCGGACTGTTTTTTTAGGTGCGGGTTTATTTTTTTTCATACTTTCTTTTAACAGGGAGATGAAATCAACAACAGAGCCTTCATTTACGCTGCTTTTGGTTTTCTGTGGGCTTTTTTTAGCTTTTTTCTCCACTTGCTGGTCAAGCCATTCTCGTAATGCATCCCGATATTCATTATGGTATTTTTCAGGTTGCCATTTGGTGCTCATCTCGTTAATTAACGCTTCTGCCATTTTTAATTCTTTATCAGCAATTTTGTAAGCTTTGGCTGGATCTTTCGGAAGGCTTATCTCGTCTTCCTGCCTGATTTCATCGGAAAAATGGACTAAATATAACAACAGGGCATTCTCATGCGGTAAAATAAGGCTTAATGATTCTTTCTTTCGAATAATTACTTTGGCAACACCGACTTTACGTGTTTTCTTTAATGCTTCACGCAACAAGACATAGGCTTTTTTATTTTTACTTTCTGGCACCAGATAATAGGGTTTGACATAATAAAGGCTATCAATTTCCTTCATATCCACAAATTCATCAATTTCGATAGTTTTAAATAATTCGGGGCTTGCTTTTTCAAACGACGATTCATCAACAATAATGTAGCTATCCTTATCGTATTCATACCCTTTAACAATATCCGCCCAGGGCACTTCTTTACCTGTTTCCTCACTGACGCGCTGATATTTCACTCGTGACCTGGTTTTGGCATCGAGTAAATGAAAATGGATATCATTTTTTTCTTCAACGGAGACTAAGGATACTGGTATTGATACTAATCCAAAAGAAATTTCTCCTTCCCAAATTGATCTGGCCATTGTCGATTATTTCAAAAGTAGGTGTATCTATAAGCTTAGTCTATCTTATATAGAGGGCAAAATTTTGAGTTAGAATAAATAAAAGCGCAAAAGGATTAGTTATGAGCTTAACCGAATATCACAGGAAAAGAGATTTTAAGAAAACAGCAGAGCCAAAAGGTAAAATTGCTTCTGGCAATAAACATCTTTTTATTATTCAAAAACATGCCGCAAGCCACTTGCATTATGACTTTCGCCTGGAGCTCAATGGCGTATTGTTAAGCTGGGCTGTTCCAAAAGGGCCTTGCTTTGACCCGACAGTTAAACGGTTAGCCATGCATGTTGAAGATCACCCTGTGGAATATGGTTCCTTTGAAGGAATAATCCCCAAAGGTGAATATGGCGGCGGCACTGTGATGTTATGGGATAAAGGCATCTGGCATCCGTTGGATAGTGATCCTGCGAAAGCATATCAACAGGGGCATTTACGTTTTGAGCTGGAAGCCCATAAACTACATGGCCGCTGGGATTTGTTTCGCTTTAAAGACGATAAACATTGGTTTTTAGTTAAACATAAAGATGATTATGCCAGGCCGTTAGCAGATTATGATGTGACCAAAGCAGAACCGCTTAGCGTGCTAACCGAACAAACAATGGATGAAATTAAAGCGAATTATCAACAGGTTTGGACAAAAGACGGCGCTACCCCCAAAATGCCGCCAAAAAAAGGCAAACAACCACGACAAAAATCAGTCGTACCTTTACCTGACGACTTAAAAACCGCGGCTTTCCCTAAAAGAATTTCTCCACAACTGGCTACTCTTGTCGATAAAGCCCCGGAAGGCGCGGAGTGGCTGCATGAAGTGAAATTTGACGGGTATCGTATTCTGGCTTTTGTTGAAAATAAGCAGGTAACTTTAAAATCACGTAATCATATTGACTGGACCGCCGAGATATTATCTATCGCTACTGCAATTAAAAAACTGGCCTTTAAAAATGTGGTGTTTGATGGCGAGGTCGTTCTGTTGGATAAAGACGGTAAATCGGATTTTCAATTACTACAAAATGCGATTAAAGCGAACCAATCGGCTAATTTTATTTATTATATTTTCGATATTCTTTATTACGATCGCTATGATTTAAAGCGATTACCTCTTATTCAGCGTAAAGAAATATTACGTGCCGTACTTCCTGAGAAACACCCGAACCTTTTATATAGCGATCACATTATTAATGGCGGTGATATGTTGTTTCACCATTCCTGTGAGCTTGCTTTAGAAGGTATCATTTCCAAACGGATCAACAGCCCCTATGAAACAAAACGCAGTAAAACCTGGCTTAAAGTGAAATGCGTCAAGCGCCAGGAATTTGTTATTGGCGGTTACACTAATCCACAGGGAAACCGAGATCATTTCGGCTCACTTTATTTGGGCGTGTGGAATGACCAGGATGAATTAGAGTACGTGGGTAATGTAGGCACGGGGTTTACACAGGAATCGCTTGAAGAAATCTATCAGCAATTGCAACAATATAGTACTTCTAAAAATCCTTTTAATATCACACCGCCGGAATCTCGTAAGGCGCATTGGCTAAAACCGGTATTAGTAGCTGAAGTTGAATTCACACAGTGGACTGATGATAATCATTTGCGTCATCCCAGTTTTAAAGGGTTAAGGCTTGATAAAAAGGCCGCCGGCATTAAACGTGAAAAGGCAAAATCTTTACATGACGTGGAGAAAAAAATGAAAAAGTCATCGGTTGATTTTCCTATTACGCATCCCGATAAAATTATTTATCCTGAAGATAACTATACTAAAAAAGACATGCTTGGCTATTATGATGAGGTGTGCGATTATATTCTACCTTTTATTCAAAATAGGCCGCTGTCTTTAGTCCGTTGCCCTGAAAATTACCATGAGTGCTTTTTTCAACGCCATTACAATGCAACGACTCCTAAAGCATTAAAATCAATTGATATAGAAAGTAAAGGACATATCGAACCCTATATTTATTTAGATAATCGGGAAGGTTTGTTAAGTCTGGTACAAATGGGCGTTTTAGAAATTCATCCTTGGGGAAGTTTGATAACGTCTTTAGAAACGCCTGATATCATTGTTATTGACCTCGATCCTGCGCCTGATGTGACCTGGAAAACTACCGTCGCGGCAGCTTTGGATATTAAAGAGGAGTTAAGCCAATTAAAACTAACTTCTTTTGTGAAAACGACTGGTGGTAAAGGGCTGCACGTGGTGATCCCGATTAAACCGGAATATGATTGGGATGTGATTAAAAACTTTACCCATGTCTTTGTTGAATATTTAGAACAGAAAAATCCCGAGCGGTATATTAGTAAAATGGCTAAAGCTAAACGCGGCGGTAAAATATTTGTCGATTATTTACGTAATCAGCGCAGCGCTACTTCGGTAAGCGCGTACTCAAGCCGTTCTCGAAAACATGCTCCGGTGTCAGTTCCTCTCGATTGGAATGAGCTGACTAACCGCCGCTCTGATACGGCTTATACCATTAAAACGTTACCCAAGCGATTACGTGCGTTAAAAAATGATCCCTGGGGTGATTTTTGGAAGCTTAAACAGGTCTTGCCATTAAAAAATATTTAATACTGTAGCCTGGGTGAAACGAAGTGAAACCCGGGTTACGGTCCTATGGACCTGCACCCAGGCTACATTTATTTATCCGATAGGGGTAAGGGACGGAGAGCTTAACCCGGCACCCGCTATTCCATTGCGTTTGTCGGCAAAAAATCCCGCGAGAGAAGCATTATTGTTTTCCTTTTTCTGATTTGCTTTTTCTGCCGCAGCAATGACTTTTGAGAGTTCCTCCGAAGCAACATAAGCATTAGGATTCATCACTGAGCCATTGTAGGAATAAACGGCGTTAAATTTTTTGCTGCTAATTACTGTATCAATTACTTTGACCATGGAATCTACGCTTTGCTCTACGGTAAGTCGCGCATTTTTCCCGCCCATGTCGGTTTGCACCCAGCCAGGGTAGATTGCAAATGCCCCCGGCGCTTGCGCAAATTCTGACTCCTGAGAACACCATGTTGCCACCATATCTTTGCAACGATTATAAATCATGTTCTGGCCAGCTGCTTTTGAAATGGCATGAGCATCAATGCCCACTGTTTTGGAACCAAGCGCATGTGGCGTTGTTAAATAAACCACGCAGGCATCTTTATGTTGTAATTTCATCCGTCTCGGTCTTAAAGGCAGCATATTCCTTTAATTCTTCAGGAGTAAAAATGTCTTTAACCCAGGAATGTTCAAGATGAACTGTCATATGATAAATCTCGATGAGTTGAATAAGTGTCTTCCAGGGAATTTCCTGGTTGTTATCGGTTACGGTAGATGTGATGCTCCTTAAAGCGGTAGCTCCTTCCAGCAGCGCATGTGCTTTTTTTTCCAAGACTTCGGCCTGAGTAGTAAAATGTTCGAGGGCATCACTTGGCTTCTCAAGTAAATCTCTAATGTGTGAAAGTTCGAATCCAAAAAATTTCAAAGCAATGATTTGTTGTAGTTTTAATAAATCCTTTTCTGTGTAAACACGATAACCGTTAGCGAGACGCAACGATGGTTTTAACAGATCAATACGATCGTAATGATGTAATGTTTGCACGGACACACCCGTTAATGTACTTAAGCTTTTTACTAACCATTGAGCCATTGGTGTTACCTCCTATGATGATAACGATAAAGTCTATAGTAACTATAGGGTCAAGTGTTTTCTAAATAGATTTTTGGGAAACACGGCATAAGCAGCCTGGTAACAGTTAAACCATATTGCTATCGGGCATACGGGGTATGGTTTTTCAGAGGCTATTAACAGGTTTATCCACAGAAAATGTGGATAAATTATTCCTGGGTGAAGCAGTGAAACTGGAAAAAAAGCAAGGCCTGATAAGGCTTAGAAGAAAATAGAGTAGTAATAGTAATGGGAATTAATCTGACTGTAGTTAAAATTATCCACAAAGAACTTGTGAAGAATAGAATCCTGACGAATGTGATTCTACCAGATAAAAAATGAAATGTAAGTCTTGACTTCTTATTATCTTTTAAAAGGAGATAATAAGCATGGCTTACAGGTTCGAAATTTTTTGTTGAACTAATGTGGTGATGGCTTGGGTCGCTTGATTAAGCTCATTTTCGAAGGCTTGGTAACAGGTTTCATAAATTTCTGTTTCATTATTTTTAATCGCTGCTTCCATGTTTTTGCATGCATCAACCAAACTTTGTGCTCCGCAATAACTGGCAGAGCTTTTCATTTTATGGACAAGCGCTTTTACCAGTGTCCAATCTTTTGCCATATACGCATTGCTAATCAACTGTCTTTCTTCCGGAAGGGTCGATAGAAAAAGAGAAAACATGTCTTGTAGTAAGTGCTTGTCGCCTTGCAATTGCTTTAATGCGAACTCTTCGTCAATGATTGTTGTTGCGGTCTGAGCAGTCGATTTCTTGATTGTGAGATAGGCGGCTATAAGTGTATCGGCTTTGTTTTGATTAAACGGTTTCGAAAGCACCATGTTCATACCGGCGTTATGATAGCGCTCCGTGTTTTCTTCTCCTACATGCGCGGTTAACGCTATAATAGGTGTGGTCTTATGCGCCGTGTCTCTGCGGATTTGAATGGCGATTTCATCGCCTGAACTGTCGGGCAACCCTATATCCATTAAGATTAAATCAAAATTAGGGTTCGTGCGCGCGAGCGCTAATGCTTCCTCGCCGGTTACGGCTAATGTAACCGCACAATGATTTTTGACTAGCACTGCTTTGGCAGCAATCGCTGCAATGGTATTATCTTCGACTAGCAGCACTTGATAAGTATCATCGTGCGATACCAGTTTTATTTCATCAATCAGCTCAGAAGTCTTCACCAAAGGCTTTTGAGCCGCAGGTGCTGGCATAGGTAAATCGGCCTTCGCGCCTTCGTCTGTATCTAATAACGGCTTCTTAAGTGGAATAAGGCAGGTAAATGTTGTGCCATGATTCACTTCACTATTGATATATAATTCTCCATCCAGCTCATCAATAAATTGCTTAACGATGGATAAACCTAAGCCAGCTCCTTGATAAGTGCCTTTGTAAGAAGGGGTTAATCGTTTAAAGCGTTGAAAAATCACTTCTTGTTTTTCAGCTGGAATTCCAATACCTGTATCGCTAACAGCGAGTTTTAATACAATGTCGCGATTGGTCTGTTTCGCAAGTGTTGCAGATAATGTCACATGCCCTGTAGCAGTAAATACTATAGCGTTTGTTATCAACTCAAGAGTTAAACGATGGATACGCCTGTCATCGCCAATCAAGAATTTCCCAAGAGCGGGATCATAGTCAAAATTTAACGCTAATTGTTTTTCTGCCGCTTTGGCTCGATTAAGCTCAATGATGCTTTTTAACCTATTTTCCAGATTGAATTTAGTCACAGTAATAGCAGATTCACCGGATGACAGTTTAACAAGCTCTAAAATTTCATTTAATAAATCCAACAAGGCCTGACTTGATTCAGAGAGGGCGTCTAAATGAGTCTGCAAAGCGGGATCTTTGATTTCATCCCGAATAATTTCTGTTAAACCGGTAATGCCTGTTAGCGGGGTACGGATATCATGGCGCATATTTTCCAGAAATTCTGATTTGGCATGATTTGCATCTTCCGCCTTTTGCAAGGCCTCACGTAACGCATTTTCCATTTGCTTACGCTCAGTAATATCAATTGAAATCCCTACTAAACCAGTGACTTGTTTTTGTTGATCCAGGATTGGTACGCGATGCGTTAAAAAATAAATAACCCGCCCATCCTGGTGCGGGATAGGCGGCTCTTCAATATTTAATTTGGCAATTCCTGATTCCATCACTGCTAAACTATCTGTTTTAAATGATTGGATGGCTTCTTCAGACCAGTTACCAATTTTTCCCATTTCTTCAAAGTTGAGCCCCCGAAATTCAGCAATCGATTGCATACCAAACATATCAAGCACATTTTGGTTGCAACCGACAGTTTTGCCTTCACGGTCGAGCCAATATACATTCCCGGGCATACAACCAATGATGGTTTCGTAATAATAAATTATGTCTGCGATTAGTCGATCCTGAGCTTGAACATTTAAATGTCGAATATCAGGGCTTGTACTTATTGCTTCCAACGGCGGTAAAGCTTTTTTTTGTTTCATGGCTTATCCTGCCTATCCGTTAAGTCCAGGCGATGTGCCAGGCGTTTTTAAATGACTTGCTTCAGTGGGAATGTTCGAACTGCTGGCAAACAATCCAAGCTTTTGGGATGCAGATTTAAGAATTTGATGATCCTTAATTAATGTTGCCAGAGACTTTAAGCAGCAAGCCATGTAAAACAACAAACCTTTGGTTGTTGGGGAATAGGTAATTACAGGTTCAAACATTGTAATATTAACTATAGCTGCAATAGATTTTTTGCCTTTACCAGCCGCATTTGCTGCCATAGCTACATAGCCGTCATACTGAACCTGGATCTGTTTTTCAGATAATGGAAGTAGAGAACAGGTTTCATAATCGCCTTGTCCTTGGCTTGCTTCCGCCAGAATAACTGCATTAGCAACTTTAAATAACCCTTCAATATCAGTAATTGGATTTTTTTCCAAGGCAACTAAGGTCTGCCAGATTTGTTGTTGCTTCTGGTTATGATTTGCAGTTTGCAACCGCTCAAGCAATGATTGAGTCAATTCGGCTTCTGCGTGGTCATGGGGAACGGATTGTTCTTCTGTTGCTAATCCTAATTGAGTCCATAGTGATTGAGCTGGCGCGTTAGGATCAAATTCGGTAAACAATCCCTCAAAAGGAGAGGTAATAGTCAGTTCAATATTATGTGGCTGACAAATTTCCAACAACTTAACTCGATAAAAGGCGGCTTTTTCAACAACAGCCTTAGTCAACGTAGATAGCGCATCGTGTGTCATGCGATTTTGTAAGACTAACTTCACCCCAAATAGTAGATAATCATACAATGGCAGATGATAAAGTAATTGTTTCGGCTTGTTTTGTTGACACAGAGCATCAATTATACAGCAAGTTTTTTCAAACTCTTGAAAAAGTGTTTCTTCAAATGGGTTTTGCGATTGCTTATCATAGATAACCTCAGTAATTATCTCGTCTTTTTCAAGCGGTAACTTATGATTGATAAGAGTAATCTCTTTTTGGGTATTTGTTTTGCCAGACAAGGTTGCACCAAACATACAACCGGCACTGACAAAACGCGCAGCGCCTTTAAATTGAGGCATGTTGCCGCCTCGCCCGAGCCAAGGGTAAGCATAGCACTGGACTGAACTATCTGTGGTAGCGACAGTTAATGGCAAAAAGATTTCTTCACGACGCTGTTTATTATAAATACCGGCATTGTTATGGACAGCAAAATCTGTTTGATTTTGCTGTTTCGCATAGCGGGAAAGTTCGGTAGCCAGTTTTTTGGTTTTATTTATTGAGCGTGATTCCGGAGTAGGGGAGTCGCCCCACTTTTCCTTATTCTGATTAAAGATAACATACTCTCGCTCATTAATACGTAATGTTTCGCTGGATCGAGGCATATCCGGGCTTGCAGGCGGGCTGATCACAACTAACCCTTTTTCAAAGAAGTCGGGATGAACAAATATGTCTTTAAATGTCTCTAACATTTTCCATGCTTCTTCAGGCATCGCTGGTTGGGTTTCTTCCTGTATCTCGTTATTCATGTAGTTATTGTCCTTTCTATAGCGAAAAGGGGATCTCCATAATGTCTTATTATAGTGCATTATGTGTTTTTTGTTGGTTTGTTTTTTGGGGGGAGGAGGGCCATTATGGGGGGCTTGGTGCCGGATAATTTTTGTAGGTTGGGTCGTTTTGACCGTGCGCCACGAGGCGCACTATTATTAGTGGCGGAAAGTGCCACCAAAGAAGCGTAGCCGAACGCACTTAGTACTAAGCCTTGGGCGCAGAGATGGTAACATCCTGAGTTAAGCGTAGGCATAGGAAACCGCAAGCCGTAAACCTGCAGATTGAAGTGATAGAGTCCCGTTAACGAAGCTGAGAAATGGCCGAGAGTCTGGTCACCCCGAAGGCAACAGAGGGTAAAACGCAAAGTCGGAAGGATTGCCCTCCATTTCCGGGATCGAAGAGCATGGCGGGCGGTGAAAATAATAGGCCTGGCGCTCCGGAACTCGCGCCCTGACGCAAATTCGAACGATTAAGCCTGGTTAACCCACTAACCAGACTTATGTGAAGTATTATCTCATTTGGCTTGAATACATATGGTCATTATTCTCAACTAACAATTGATTTAGTAGCTCGGCCGCTTTTCCATAAATTTCAATTGTATGGGTATCTTTGGTTATTTTCTCGACTGTAACTCCATTATCATCTATAAAGCGAATACCCTCACTCAGTTTTCTTGGGCTCTTTGATTCCAGTGTTTTACGGAAAGCTTGCTCAACAAATATCGCATTGAAATACGTTCCACTAACTTTGATAATATATTTTTGACCGGGAGTAACTAATTTAATGTCTTGAATGTCTTCTTCTTTTATTCCATTTATGCAACCAACAAGCTTCTGAATGAATTCTGATGTTGTAGGCTGAGTTCTGTTGCTTGATCTACGTTGGTCAAAATAAGCAATGTTAGTATTTTTACCAGCATGGTTTACATTAGCTTGATGAGATGTTTCCTCCGATAATGAATCTTCAGAAAGTATCGATAACGATTGACTGTTTTTAGAATCTACGGGTTCTGATGAAGAAATATTTTTCTTACTACCAAATAAAAATGAACGAACTCCAGAATAAATGTCATGTAATATAGCAACAGGGTACCAAACCGCCGCGATCGACAAGCATATAGGCGTTAATAGAGTTAAAGCTGCAATATTCATTATGGCAGCAAGCGGTTGTCGAAATAATTTCCCAACAGTATTGTTGAAAATTTGTTTGGGAGCAAGAGAGTCAGCGCTTGCGTCACTTCTGTTCCAAGCACCTGTTGCATTGCCATAAGAAGCATAAATATACAAAGGGATAAAGGGCACAAGTGCGAAATCCCTACTCCAGCTATTAAATTTATAACTTTTCTTAGTCTTGTTCGCCATCAAAATTTCCTTTAAGTCAATTATGTTCAAATTATAAACTGTATAGATTAAGGAAATATTAGGTGCTTTTGAAATTTAAGCTGTTTGTTACATGATATGACATAGATTTTCCCGCTTTCCTTAAAGTGGTTTTCATAGTGTCCGACTTAGTACGTGATGGTATGGGTCCCAACAAAACTATCAATTTTTTATACTGTCTCAAAAAACGACCGTTTTTTGAGACAGCAGATGCTTAAAAGTCAGAAACCCTGGGAATCGTGCAAATACCTCTTAATAGTTCTTGCCAGATTTATTAAAAATCCATATCAGCATCATACTATTGAAAAGTTATTAAAAAACTACTTTATTGAGAAAAGCATTGGAAAATTGTTGGCTATTCCTGAGTTAGTACTGATCCTATTGTTCACAGAACCTAAGTGAGTTCTGCTCTCACTCGATGTGGTGAGAGCATTTAACGAGTGATTAAAAAGACTGTACTGCCTTGAAATTTTCTTCTTGAAGGGCCTGAATGAAGCCGCTCACGGTAGTCACTTCTTTTCCAACACCGATGCCAGTTTGAATAAATTCTCGCAGCACTTTACCCAGATGGCCATTTCTTAAAGTAGACAAGTGTGGGTTTAAGTCAACCTTATATCCCTCTAACGCTAATTGTAAAGCTTTAACAGCATCACTTTTTTGTTTAAAACTTTTTTGAAATACAGAAAAAAAGCTGCCATAAAAATACTCTTTGGTTTTTCCTGAGGAATCAACTACAGTGCTTCTTTTTTTCAGGTATTTATCCAACGTGTCAATGAGATTGTATTTGATATCGTATTTTTTTTCTTTCTCACGATTGCGTACCAATGCATAATCAGCATCGGCACCAGATCTTATAGCAAGGTAGGGAGGCACTCCAACAAGGTGGGGAGGCTCTTCAACAGTTACTTTTGCGCGACGTCGTGATTTCTCCCGGGTCTCTACTGCGTCATGATTGCTTGCCACTACATAGCCATAAGCAATACCCTTAATGTCTACACCGTGTTGTCTGTATGCCTTTACTTTCTCATGATTACCTGCCAGCGTATAGCCAAAACCAATCTTATGAACGTCTGCACCGAGATGTCTGTAGGCCTCAACTTTGTCATGATTGCCTGTCAGCGCATAGCCAAAAGCAATAGTAGTAACGCCTGCACCGAGCTGTCTATAAGCCTCAACTTTGTCATGATTGCCTGCCAGTACATAGCCAAAAGCAATAATATTAACGCCTGCGCCGAGCTGTCTGTAGGCCTCTACTTTGTCATGACAGCCTGCATAAGCATAGCCACAAGCAATAGTATCAACGCCTGCGCCGAGTTGTCTGTAGGCCTCCACTTTGTCATGATTGCCTGCCTGGGCATAGCCAAAAGCAATAGTATCAACATTTGCGCCGAGCTGCCGCATCCATTCAACTTTATCGTGTTTACATTCTCTTGCTAATTGAGCTCCAACCGTAACTAGAAAGCCATCCTTTAGACCCAAAGTATCAACATGAAGTTCTTTTAACTTGCTTTTTAACTCTTCAAAATCATTAGTTTCTATTGCAATTCTATAAACTGTATCAAACACATTAATCACCCAGAAATCAAATTGCACAAATTTTAACACATCCTGTCTGAAATGGCAAAAAGATATCACAATTAAAGAACCTACGTCCTTAATGGCCTAGTGTGTACGTTGATCCTTTTTTCGGTAACATTAGCTCTCACTTGTAGTTGTCCTTTATCCGAATTTTTCACAATAAGATATTTTATTTAATTTTCATGTAAATTATACTTTGAGTCAGATAACGTACCTGATCTAGCTCAAAAAGTTTACTTACCCTTGAAATCATTATAATTTTTTAACTTTGATGAACAGATAAAGTAAATAGTTTGAGATAGATAAGGTTTTTATTATACAGCAAAGCGTTTCTTCTCTAATATAATTAGACTAAAATTTACACAATCAATGAATAATTATCTAATCCTATAGTTTCCATGTATTGCAATTGGCTATATTAGTGCACGCTCATTGGTAGTGTTTAAGGATTGCTGAATCTTCAATTTATAACAGTTTAATTAAGCGCAGTATTTCTTCTGTACTATTAATCGTATCCTGTGCGTCGTTAATAGAGAATGTTTGATTTTTATAATCTGCATGAACTCTTAAATCTCTTGCTTGCTTTAATAAATACCCTATCTGATATATATCCTTATCTCTTTTATTTGGAACTTTTAAAGGCGGTTGGTGGTTTAAGAATAAATCATATAATTCTTCATGCCCAAAGCTTTGATGACCATTATTAGGTATAGCATTAAATTCAGATCTTGCTACCTGAGAGCATGAGTGAAAAGCGCAATAATAGGCCCGATTCGAAGAGACCCGGAAATACTCTTCAGCCTGAGAAGTTACGCCTAATAATTTTTTTGAAATTGTCAAAAGGTTTTGTGCATTTATTGGCATGTCCTTTACCTACTTTGAATCGAAATGTAACGGCTGAGTTTAATAGCTTATGAAGTCCATTCTCTAAGCAATAAGTTATGAATTTTTTATTCAATGATAATGATTCACTTTGGGGTAAGTCAGTAACAACTATATAACTATACCAGGTTTCATTGCCCTCATTTGAAATATCAATAACCTCATCAACAATATGTTCAGTAGGAACGATATTACAGACAACTCTTTTCATCGAATCAATTAAAGATCTTGTCGATGGATTTAAATTGTTATATAGCTCGATACTAGAGCCAGAAACAATATTATGGTTTGAGTCGGATAAATTCACATGCAACACCATCTACTATTTATAATTTAATTGTAGCATATTAGCTCAATTAGACCAATATAATCCCTTTTGAATCAGGATCATGTTGTTTATTATTTTGATGGTTAAGTAAACGAGGGGGTTTTTAATTGTTCCGTCATATTTTTGGCTTCAGTGAAAACCAACAAGAATTTGAGAAATAAATCCGGTTAATTATTCAATGTTAAGTTATCTTCAATTTTCACGATAAAATTAAATAATAATTATTCATATTAAATTAACATAC
Source organism: Legionella dresdenensis (assembly GCF_042649825.1). Classification (NCBI taxonomy): domain Bacteria; kingdom Pseudomonadati; phylum Pseudomonadota; class Gammaproteobacteria; order Legionellales; family Legionellaceae; genus Legionella; species Legionella dresdenensis. The sequence continues at coordinate 101,796 of NZ_JBHSAB010000006.1, forward strand.
CCTTAATTGTAAAAATAAATCATAATCTGAAATCATCCTGTGATATATGTGAATAGTGCGCCATAATCACATTAAGATAGTCGAGTGAGATAATATCACAAAGGCTCTTTTTTAAGTCGCCATCTTCAATTATATATTCTATATAAGCTTTACAGGCATTTAACATATATAAACAAACTATTACTATTTCCATTTAATTTTGACATGTGAGGCTAGCATAAGCCTTATCAAATTTTTGCCTGGCATCATCG
>NZ_JBHSAB010000007.1:0-20836 GCF_042649825.1 Legionella dresdenensis
GTTCCAGAGAGCTAAATGTTACCGAACAATCGCTGGTCACTGCACCGGTGGTATACACTGCGCCGGCCCAGGAACCTGCCGGACACGTTCCGCCGACGGTCGGATTGACGGTATAACCGGGATCCGGGGTGACAGTAAATTGCTGGGTCGCGCCATAATTAATCGTTTGCGGCGTATTGGGGTTAATGGTCAGATTGGCATCGCCGCTTGGCGTGACTGTTGGCATCTGGAGCGAACTAAAGACAACCGAACAATCTCCGGTAATCGCGCCGGTAGTGTACACCGAGCCGGCCCATGAACCGGCAGGACACGTTCCGCCAACGGTGGGATCGATGTTATAGCCGGGGTTCGGGGTTACAGTAAATTGTTGGGTTGCACCCGGCGTCACCGATTGCGGCGTATTGGGGTTAATGGTCAGGTTGGCATCTCCGCTCGGCGTGACGACAGGTTCCAGAGAGCTAAAGGTTACCGAGCAATCGCTGGTTACAGCACCAGTGGTATAAACCGCGCCTGCCCAGGAACCTGCCGGACACGTTCCGCCGACGGTCGGATTGACGGTATACCCGGGATCCGGGGTGACGGTAAATTGTTGGGTTGCCCCATAATTGATCGTCTGCGGCGTATTGGGGTTAATGGTCAGATTGGCATCGCCGCTTGGCGTGACCGTCGGCATCTGGAGCGAACTAAAGACGACAGTACAATCCCCGGTAATGGCGCCGGTAGTATACACCGAGCCTGCCCATGAACCGGCAGGACATGTTCCGCCGACGGTGGGATTGACGTTATAGCCGGGGTTCGGGGTTACGGTAAATTGCTGGGTTGCGCCCGGCGTCACCGATTGCGGCGTATTGGGGTTAATGGTCAGGTTGGCATCGCCGCTCGGGGTGACGACAGGTTCCAGAGAGCTAAAGGTTACCGAGCAATCGCTGGTCACAGCACCAGTGGTATACACCGAGCCAGCCCAGGAACCGGCAGGGCATGTACCGCCGACGGTCGGATTGACGGTATAACCGGGATCCGGGGTGACGGTAAATTGCTGGGTTGCGCCATAATTAATTGTTTGCGGCGTATTGGGGTTAATGGTCAGGTTGGCATCGCCGCTTGGCGTGACTGTTGGCATCTGAAGCGAGCTAAAGACGACGGTACAATCCCCGGTAATTGCGCCGGTAGTATACACCGAGCCGGCCCATGAACCGGCAGGGCACGTTCCGCCGACGGTGGGATTGACGTTATAACCGGGGTTCGGGGTTACGGTAAATTGTTGGGTTGCGCCCGGCGTCACTGATTGCGGCGTATTGGGGTTAATGGTCAGGTTGGCATCGCCGCTCGGGGTGACGACAGGCTTCAGAGAGCTAAAGGTTACCGAGCAATCGCTGGTCACAGCACCAGTGGTATACACCGCGCCGGCCCACGAACCGGCCGGGCATGTTCCCCCAACAGCCGGGTTGACGGTATAACCGGGATCCGGGGTGACGGTAAATTGCTGGGTTGCGCCATAATTAATCGTCTGCGGCGTATTGGGGTTAATCGTCAGGTTGGCATCGCCGCTTGGGGTGACTGTCGGCATCTGGAGCGAACTAAAGACGACGGTACAATCCCCGTTAATGGCGCCGGTAGTATACACCGAGCCTGCCCAGGAACCGGTAGGGCACGTTCCGCCAACGGTGGGATTGACGTTATAGCCGGGGTTCGGGGTTACGGTAAATTGTTGCGCTGCCCCCGGCGTCACCGATTGCGGCGTATTCGGATTAATAGTCAGGTTGGCATCGCCGCTCGGGGTGACGACAGGTTCCACAGAGCTAAAGGTTACCGAGCAATCGCTGGTCACTGCACCGGTAGTGTAAACCGAGCCTGCCCAGGAACCGGCCGAGCACGTACCGCCGACGGTCGGGTTGACGGTATAACCGGGAGCCGGGGTGACGGTAAATTGTTGGGTTGCGCCATAATTAATTGTTTGCGGCGTATTCGGATTAATGGTCAGATTGGCATCGCCGCTCGGGGTGACTGTCGGCATCTGGAGCGAACTAAAGACGACAGTACAATCCCCGGTAATGGCGCCGGTAGTATACACCGAGCCAGCCCAGGAACCGGCAGGACACGTTCCTCCCACGGTGGGATTGACGTTATAGCCGGGGTTCGGGGTTACGGTAAATTGTTGCGTTGCGCCCGGCGTCACTGATTGCGGCGTATTGGGGTTAATGGTCAGGTTGGCATCGCCGCTCGGGGTGACGACAGGTTCCACAGAGCTAAAGGTTACCGAGCAATCGCTGGTCACAGCACCAGTGGTATACACCGCGCCAGCCCACGAACCGGCCGGGCACGTACCGCCGACGGTCGGATTGACGGTGTAACCGGGAGCCGGGGTGACGGTAAATTGTTGGGTTGCGCCATAATTAATTGTTTGCGGCGTATTCGGATTAATGGTCAGATTGGCATCGCCGCTTGGCGTAACTGTCGGCATCTGGAGCGAACTAAAGACAACCGAACAATCCCCGGTAATGGCGCCGGTAGTATACACCGAGCCTGCCCAGGAACCGGCAGGGCACGTTCCTCCCACGGTGGAGTTGACGTTATAACCGGGGTTCGGGGTTACGGTAAATTGCTGGGTTGCGCCCGGCGTCACCGATTGCGGCGTATTGGGGTTAATGGTCAGGTTGGCATCGCCGCTCGGCGTGACGACAGGTTCCACAGAGCTAAAGGTTACCGAGCAATCGCTGGTCACTGCACCGGTAGTGTAAACCGAGCCTGCCCAGGAACCGGCCGGGCACGTACCGCCGACAGCCGGGTTGACGGTATAACCGGGAGCCGGGGTGACGGTAAATTGTTGGGTTGCGCCATAATTAATTGTTTGCGGCGTATTCGGATTAATGGTCAGATTGGCATCGCCGCTCGGGGTGACTGTCGGCATCTGGAGCGAACTNNNTCCCCCGACAGTGGGATCGACGTTATAGCCCGGGTTCGGGGTTACGGTAAATTGTTGCGTTGCGCCCGGCGTCACCGATTGCGGCGTATTGGGGTTAATCGTCAGGTTGGCATCGCCGCTTGGGGTGACGACAGGCTCCAGAGCGCTAAAGGTTACCGAACAATCGCTGGTCACTGCGCCAGTGGTATAAACCGCGCCAGCCCATGAACCGGCGGGACACGTTCCGCCGACGGTCGGATTGACGGTATAACCGGGATCCGGAGTGACGGTAAATTGCTGGGTTGCCCCATAATTAATCGTTTGCGGTGTATTGGGGTTAATCGTCAGGTTGGCATCGCCGCTCGGGGTTACCGTCGGCATCTGGAGCGAGCTAAATGTTACCGAACAATCACTGGTAATCGCGCCGGTGGTGTACACCGAGCCTGCCCAGGAACCGGCCGGGCATGTTCCGCCGACGGTGGGATCGACGTTATAGCCCGGGTNCCCCCGACGGTAGGATTGACGTTATAACCGGGGTTCGGGGTGACGGTAAATTGCTGGGTTGCGCCGGGCGTCACTGATTGCGGCGTATTCGGGTTAATGGTCAGGTTAGCATCGCCGCTCGGCGTAACGACAGGCTCCAGAGCGCTAAAGGTTACCGAGCAATCGCTGGTTACAGCACCAGTGGTATAAACCGCGCCAGCCCAGGAACCGGCCGGACACGTTCCGCCGACGGTTGGATTGACGGTATAACCTGGATCCGGGGTGACAGTAAATTGCTGGGTTGCCCCATAATTGATCGTCTGCGGTGTATTGGGGTTAATGGTCAGGTTGGCATCGCCGCTTGGCGTGACTGTTGGCATTTGGAGCGAACTAAAGACGACGGTACAATCCCCGTTAATTGCGCCGGTAGTATACACCGAGCCGGCCCATGAACCGGCAGGGCACGTTCCCCCCACGGTGGGATTGACGTTATAACCGGGGTTCGGGGTGACGGTAAATTGCTGGGTTGCGCCCGGCGTCACTGATTGCGGCGTATTGGGGTTAATAGTCAGGTTGGCATCGCCGCTCGGCGTAACGACAGGCTCCAGAGAGCTAAAGGTTACCGAGCAATCGCTGGTCACTGCACCAGTGGTATACACCGCGCCAGCCCAGGAACCGGCAGGGCATGTTCCGCCAACGGTGGGATTGACGGTATAACCGGGAGCCGGGGTGACGGTAAATTGCTGGGTTGCGCCATAATTAATCGTTTGGGGCGTATTCGGATTAATCGTCAGGTTGGCATCGCCGCTTGGCGTGACCGTCGGCATCTGGAGCGAACTAAAGACGACGGTACAATCCCCGATAATGGCACCGGTAGTATACACTGAGCCTGCCCAGGAACCGGCAGGACACGTTCCCCCGACGGTGGGATTGACGTTATAGCCGGGGTTTGGGGTTACAGTAAATTGTTGCGTTGCGCCCGGCGTCACTGATTGCGGCGTGTTGGGGTTAATGGTTAGATTAGCATCGCCGCTCGGCGTAACGACAGGCTCCAGAGAGCTAAAGGTTACCGAACAATCGCTGGTCACTGCACCAGTGGTATACACCGCGCCGGCCCAGGAACCTGCCGGGCACGTTCCCCCGACGGTCGGATTGACGGTATAACCGGGATCCGGAGTGACGGTAAATTGCTGGGTTGCCCCATAATTAATCGTTTGCGGCGTATTCGGGTTAATCGTCAGGTTGGCATCGCCGCTTGGGGTTACCGTCGGCATCTGTAGCGAGCTAAAGACGACGGTACAATCCCCGGTAATGGCGCCGGTAGTGTACACCGAGCCTGCCCACGAGCCCGCGGGGCAGGTTCCCCCGACTGTGGGATCGACGTTATAGCCCGGGTTCGGGGTTACGGTAAATTGCTGGGTTACGCCATAATTAATTGTCTGCGGCGTATTCGGGTTAATCGTCAGGTTGGCATCGCCGCTCGGCGTAACTGTCGGCATCTGGAGCGAACTAAAGACAACCGAACAATCACCAGTAATCGCGCCGGTAGTGTACACCGAGCCGGCCCAGGAACCAGCAGGGCACGTTCCGCCGACAGTAGGATCGATGTTATAACCTGGGTTCGAGGTTACGGTAAATTGCTGGGTTGCGCCCGGCGTGACTGATTGCGGCGTATTGGGGTTAATAGTCAGGTTGGCATCGCCGCTCGGCGTGACGACAGGTTCCACAGAGCTAAATGTTACTGAACAATCGCTGGTCACTGCGCCGGTGGTATAAACCGCGCCGGCCCATGAACCGGCAGGGCATGTTCCGCCGACCGTGGGGTTGATGGTATAACCGGGATCCGGGGTTACGGTAAATTGCTGAGTTGCACCATAATTAATCGTCTGCGGCGTATTGGGGTTAACCGTCAGGTTGGCATCGCCGGTTGGCGTGACCGTGGGCATCAGTAACGAGCTAAAGACGACCGAACAATCCCCGGTAATTGCGCCGGTGGTGTAAACCGAGCCAGCCCAGGAACCGGCAGGGCACGTTCCGCCTACGGTGGGATCAATGGTATAGCCTGGGTTCGGCGTTACGGTAAATTGTTGGGTTGCGCCCGAAGCCACGGATTGCGGTGTATTGGGGTTAATGGTCAGGTTGGCATCGCCGCTCGGCGTGACGACAGGTTCCACAGAGCTAAATGTTACTGAACAATCGCTGGTCACAGCACCAGTGGTATAAACCGAGCCTGCCCATGAACCCGCAGGACACGTTCCCCCGACGGTGGTATTGACGGTATAACCGGGATCCGGGGTTACGGTAAATTGTTGGATTGCGCCATAATTAATTGTCTGCGGCGTATTCGGGTTAATCGTCAGGTTGGCGTCACCGCTTGGCGTGACCGTCGGCATCTGGAGCGAACTAAAGACAACCGAACAATCCCCGGTAATTGCGCCGGTGGTGTAAACCGCACCGGCCCATGAACCCGCCGGACACGTTCCGCCTACGGTGGGATTAACGTTATAGCCGGGGTTCGGGGTTACGGTAAATTGTTGCGTTGCACCATAACTAACTGTCTGCGGCGTATTCGGATTAATGGTCAGATTAGCATCACCACTGGGCGTGACGACAGGATCAAGAGAACTAAAGACAACCGAACAATCACTGGTAATCGCGCCGGTGGTGTAAACCGAGCCAGCCCATGAACCGGCCGGGCAAGTTCCGCCAACCGTGGTATTGACGTTAAAACCGGGATCCGGGGTTACGGTAAATTGTTGGGTTGCGCCATAATTAATCGTTTGCGGCGTATTGGGGTTAATCGTCAGGTTGGCATCGCCGCTCGGAGTGACCGTAGGCATCTGTAGAGAGCTAAATGTTACCGAACAATCGCTGGTAATTGCGCCGGTGGTATAAACCGCGCCTGCCCATGAACCCGCCGGGCAGCTTCCCCCGACCGTGGAATTGACCGTATAACCGGGATCCGGCGTTACGGTAAATTGCTGAGTTGTGCCATAATTAATTGTCTGCGGGGTATTGGGGTTAATCGTGAGGTTGGCATCACCGTTCGGCGTGACCGTAGGCATCAGCAGAGAGCTAAAGACGACTGAACAATCGCTGGTAATTGCGCCGGTTGTATAAACCGAGCCAGCCCACGAACCGGCCGGGCACGTTCCCCCGACGGTGGGATTGACGTTATAACCTGGATTCGGCGTTACGGTAAATTGTTGGGTTGCGCCATAATTTATCGTCTGCGGCGTATTGGGATTAATAGTCAGGTTGGCATCGCCGCTCGGCGTAACCGTAGGCATCTGGAGCGAACTAAAAACGACCGAACAATCTCCGGTAATTGCGCCGGTGGTGTACACCGCGCCTGCCCATGAACCCGCGGGGCAGGTTCCCCCGACAGTGGGATCGACGTTATAGCCCGGGTTCGGGGTTACGGTAAATTGTTGCGCTGCCCCCGGCGTCACCGATTGGGGTGTATTTGGGTTAATGATAAGATTGGCATCCCCACTCGGCGTGACGACAGGTTCCACAGAGCTAAAAACGACTGAACAATCGCTGGTAATTGCGCCGGTGGTATAAACCGCGCCTGCCCATGAACCCGCCGGACACGTTCCCCCGACGGTGGTATTGACGGTATAACCGGGATCAGGGGTTACGGTAAATTGCTGGGTTGCACCATAATTAATCGTCTGCGGCGTATTGGGGTTAATGGTCAGGTTGGCATCACCGCTCGGCGTAACCGTAGGCATCTGTAGAGAGCTAAATGTTACCGAACAATCGCTGGTAATTGCACCGGTGGTATAAACTGCGCCTGCCCATGAACCCGCCGGACAGGTTCCCCCGACTGTGGGATTGACGTTATAACCGGGGAGCGGGGTTACGGTAAATTGTTGGGTTGTACCATAATTAATCGTTTGTGGCGTATTCGGGTTAATCGTGAGGTTGGTATCGCCGTTCGGCGTAACCGTCGGCATCAGTAGAGAGCTAAAGACGACCGAACAATCACTGGTAATCGCGCCAGTAGTGTAAACCGATCCTGCCCAGGAACCTGCAGGGCATGTTCCCCCTACGGTGGAATTGACGTTATAACCTGGGAACGGGGTTACGGCAAATTGTTGAGTTGCACCATAGTTAATTGTTTGCGGCGTATTCGGGTTGAAGGTTAAATTGGCATCACCGCTTGGGGTAACCGTATAGGTTGAGGGTTGACTGGCACGGGTAATTTGTAAGGCAATATCATAGCCTGCCTGATAACATTGATTGAGATTCCCCTGATCGCAAAGGACAGGGCCGCCATTGATATCGCTTGTCAGTGCGCTGCCATTCACCTCTAAAGTTAAGATACAGGATTGGTGATAACCCAAGATAGTATCGCATCCCGAGGACTTGATCCCCGTGATCGGAAGCATTATTAATAGATGGGATTTGCTGGATTGATTTGTTACTGTATATTTAACTGTTGCACTTCCTGCGGCACTGACGGTCACCTTTGCAGGATAACCAGCAACTTGCTCAAATGTCCATACCGGTATTCCAGCTTGCCCGATACTCATAGTAAGGATTGTTAATACGCCAACCAGGAATCGAGCAATTTTCTTTCTCAGCATTAGTCTACAGCCTTCCTTACTTAATAAAATCCTAAAATGCAAACTTTACAATAAAAAACAGAAGTTTAGCAAGTTTCAATCTTAATGATTTGTTAAAATTAAACAGATGAAATGTAGACTGGGCTATTTGCCTCCATAGCGGTTAAGTTAAGAATACTGGTATTCCCGAGAAGGAGTCCATTTCTCAAGTTGGTTCCTTACCTTGTTTGATGGATGAACCTCCTTCGCGGGGATGACAAATTTCTTAACCTAATGGCAGTGGGGTTGATACCCTCATTATGATTTCGCCAAATCATCAATAAGGCTGCTGGCTCCTATCCGAAACCATGTTTTATCAAGTGGTCTGTGTAAAAACTGTTGAGCCATAGCCATATAATAATATGCCTCATCCGTTGTTTTAACACCGCCGGAAATTTTAATACCGCAATGGCTGGCACTGTCTTTTAATGCCTTGAGAATCGCAAAAGCAGCCAGGGGAGTTGCTCCCTGGGGAATTTTACCGGTAGATGTTTTTATAAAGTCACAACCAATTTTAATCAGTTCACGGCAAAGAGGATAAATCAGATCTGAGGGCAGGGCGCCTGTTTCGATAATAACTTTAAATAATGCTTTTTTCTTTTTACTTGCTTCTAATGCCTGAGTGCAGTGAGCCAGTGCAGCTTTTCGGATGCCATTAGCATAAGCCTGATAAGGGAAGACATAATCAATTTCATCAACGACAGGCAATTGTTCAATCGCCTGAACAGTGTCAGCTATGGGGTCGCTTCCATCGGGAAAATTAATTACTGTGACTGATTTTGGGGAAACCAGCTTATTGGTATACGCCAAATGCTTTGGATAAACACAAACTGCAGCGACCTGATGTTGATTAGCTTTATCGACTAATGCCTGAATTTCAGCTTCACTTGCTTCATTATTTAATAAAGTCAGATCAATTAAGGCCAAAGCACGCTCTGGCGTATAAGGTTTTTTCTCAAATGTTTGTTGAAACGCTGCAAATTCCTGTTCCAGATTCATGATATCCCTGCCACAAAATGTTTAACAAGCCGGCTTAAACGCTCCGCCGCCCCCGCTGCTGTTGCAACAACTGCCTCATGGTCATGGCTGGTTGTTGCAAGACCAGTGGCATAGTTAGTGATTGTAGCAATAACTGCGGTTTTCATGCCACAATGATTTGCAACCAGGACTTCTGGCACAGTAGACATTCCTACTGCGTCAGCGCCTAAAATACGAAAAGCCCTGATTTCTGCTGCTGTTTCATAATTCGGGCCTAATACTGACAAATAGACGCCCTGATGCAAAGTAATATTTTGTTGTTTTGCCACTTCCAGCAATTTTTCACGCAATCCGATATCGTAAGCATTGTCGAGAGGGAAAAAGCGAGGGCCAAATTCGTCATCATTAGGACCTGTCAAGGGGTTGCCGGGCTGCATGTTGATATGATCGGTAATTAACATTAATTCGCCTGGGCCAACATCCTCCCGCAAGGAGCCTGAAGCATTGGTTGCCAGAAAGTAATCGCAACCCAACAATCGCAATGTGCGGACATAGGTTTTAACGATGTCGTGGGTATTGCCTTCATAGCTGTGAGCACGGCCCTGCAGACATACAACGGGTATACCGGAGAAATAACCAAGAACCATATTACCTATATGGCCATACACAGTTGGCTTGGGGAAGCCGGGCAGCTGTTCATAGCTAATAGTCACTGAATCTTCCAGTTGTTCGGCAAAACTGCCTAATCCTGAGCCAAGTACTATTCCTATGACTGGTTTGAAAGAAGGTAACTGTTTTTTGATAAAATTTGCTGCAAAATGGGCTGCTGTATTCATGTTTTTTTAAATAATCTGGTAAGCAATATATGGGTGCAGACTATACTAATTATCATTGGCAATGACAAGTAATTCATAGCTTCACACGTATCCCGTGCAAGCAAATAAAAAGCCGGCTAGTCAGCCGGCTGATATGAAATATATTAAATTTTACTCATCAGTTAAACGAAAATATTTTGTACCAAAATAACGCAGTAATTTTTTTCTGATAGTACCGCGACTGATACCCAGCATTTTAGCTGCTTGAAGTTGGTTGCCGCGACGCTTTTCCATAACAGCCTGCAGGAGGGGAGGCTCAACTTCAGAAAGAATCATGTCGTACAGATCACCGATGGCTTTGGATTTGTTTTCGGCAAGAAAACGGGTAACAAGATTATAGACCAGTTCCTGCAGGCCTTGCTCTTGTTTAATGCCTTGAGAAGACGTTTGTGTATCAACTACAGTCATCATAACTTCCTTATTTTTGTTAAAACATTCTATCCAAAGCTCCCTTATTTCTAAAGGGAGCTGAATTAATTGTACATGAAGGTTAATTGATAATCTACTATTAAAAAGCCAATATTTTTTAATAAGTTATAAATATTTAATTCCAAAGAACGTTGCAGTTTTTCTTCGCTGCCGCTTCCAGCATGCCAATCAATGGTATGGCGCGGTGCGATAAATTGACTACCGGTTCATCTTCAGCCGATTGGTTAGTGGGCGTATCGCCTTGCTTGAGCAAACCAGTTTTCAGATTGTTGAGCGCGTTTGGAACCTCTTCCGCTTTAAGCGCTCCTGGAACCGTTGCACTATGCCCCATGAGTTTTAATAATTGCTGAGCTATATCGCCAAAAAAAGTTAAATTTTCATAGGCATCACTGCTGAATGTTACTAACATGTCTGGGTCTCCTTATTTGACCCGATTATGAAATTTTATAGGGCGTGCGTCAAGACCAGTGCATTATTGGGTTGTGGATACCGCGGACAAGCCGCGGTAAGTAGAAAATTAAGGCCCTGAGCTGCGGAGGGCTTCACCATTATCAAGTTCTATCTCAAAGACCTCTCCATCATGTTCTACTCCTGCGGGTGACGCAGGGTTACGATTCAAGTGATAATTCCTTGTATTCAAAGGGTCGCTATGAATCAATGGAGCGCATTCATCCTCCTCATCCTTTCTGTCCAGAACAGCGTCAGTTCCGACATATCTCCTATTCGCTGGAGGGATTTTAATTTCCTTGCTACGTCCAGGCAGTTTGCCAAAACTGGAGGAAACAGAGCTCTTGAAGCTCGGACCATCGGGTTCGGTCTGTTCAAGCAAGGTCATTTCATTGTCATTGATAATCTTGGGTTTATCGGTTGAGCGAAGATAGCTGATAAACGACGTAATGACTTTATAGATGAGGCGCAAGGCAACGGTGATCCCGGCACTGTACAGGAATGCGGCGCCAACAACACCCAGAACTGATGCCAAGGGTAATGCTGCGCTGCCGCCAGTTGCAGCCAGGATTGCAGCAAGAACCAGGAAAAAGGCCAGGCCAGTTAATAAAGCTCTATAACGTTTATACCATGGCAACGGCGTTACTCTGGCATTTTTTATCGCCTGATAGCATTCCGCTGGCATGGTATCTTCAATAATTCCTTTTGATACCGCTAATTTACCTGCGCCATGTCTGCCAAGTACAACTTTTATGTTTTTCCAATTGGCATTTTTAATTTCTTTTTTCGCAATCGCCGCCATGTCATTTTCAAAGGCATTATTGACCGTTTTATTATTGGGCTGTGATGTCGCTATTGCTTTCCCCGCTTTGGTTCCACCCAGGAAGCCTGCGTTTAATGCCCGGAAAAAGGGGATGCCCAACGCGGCATCGCCAACCAGCATATACCGTTTACCGTTTACAACTTTGACGGTATTTTTAGCTTTATAGTTATTAAGCGCAACAGCAGATATTTTTACGGAACTATCGATGAGTTTTTCATCGGTAAGAGATTTTCGATAAGCAAGCCAGGGATGAATGCTGTTAGCCAGATTGGTCATTTGACTACTGCCGGCAGTTATATCTTCCAGTTTCAGACCCGACGCGCCCTTGGAATAAACCTGGTCATAAGTCTGTTTGTCAACAAAGAAAAATAATGAAACCGGCGTATTGCCTTCATCATTTTTTTTCCCGACATGCTCCGCTACGAAATGATTGATTTGTGATAAGCCTTCAATGTTTTCTAGCGGGCCAAGTTTACGGGTGTCCGTGCTGGAACTGTATTTTACTTCAACAATGTATTGCAGGTTGTAATCAACCGATTTTTCATCGCCAAAAATCTGCTGTCTGACAGTACTCTTTGCACCATCGGCACCGACAATAGTATGAGCCGAGGGATAGAGTTGCTGAAGAGAGTTTACATTTTCGACTTTTTTGTTTTCAATGACTATTCCCAGATCCAGAGCAAGTTTACGGAGTTTGCCTTCAATTTCGGAGGTAGGAACAGGGCCTTTAAAAACTTCTAGAATCGGTTGAAGGCGGGGATCCTGAGGCGCATCGACAAATGAAGTGGGATCGATGATCAGAATATGGCTGCGTGTGTACTTTTTGTTACGCTCGAGCATTAAGATTTGTTGATCAGGGTTGGTTAATTTGGCAACAATTGCAGTCCATAGACCCACAGGGCCTGCGCCGATAAAGACTATATCGGGTTTTATTTGTTGGTTAACCGGTGTAGCTTCTTCCTGGATGATATCTGAGGGCATTTTCTGATCTCAAAGTAACTTTGGTGTAAAATAATAATACAAATTAGTCTATTTGTAAATAGGATATGAATTAAATGAAATGTTTGGGTTTAGCCCATAACCGTTCAGCCTGAGGAAAATGCGGAGCATTTGTCTCGAAGGCCTGGCACCGTACCACAGGCTTCGAGACAGCGCTAAAGCGCTTCCTCAGCCCGAGCGTTATAGTGAAATGTGGAAATTTAACCCCTTAACTTGACGGATATGGGCTGTAAAGCCCAACATTCAACTTCTCAAGAACTATCTGTGCAAGTGAAGAATCTGCCTGCTCCATGGATAATGAATGTTTAAGCTTTGCCAGGTTCGCTGTCATATTGCCGATCATGGTCTGATTGTTAAGCAGATTTTCCATCATTAAGGACAGCTCATGGGGATTACAATCGTATTGCAATAATTCAGGCACTATCATTTCATTCTGCAACAGGTTGCATAATCCCAGATATTTAACCCGGATGACCTTCATAGCAGCAATATAAGTAATCAAAGATGCCTTATAAATAATACACATCGGTTTTTGTAACAAAGCACATTCCAGCGAAGCTGTACCAGAGGCTACAATCACGCAATCACTACAGGAGACAGCGTCCATTGCCTGATTATTAAGGAAACTGATTGTGATATCAGATCCCTTAAAAAACTGTTTTACTGAATCAGGGTTAAGCGTACCGGCGATTGGCAATACGAAATGTACATCTTGTTGTTTTTGTTGCAGTAACTGAGCTGCCTGGATCATAACCGGCAAATGCATTTCAATTTCATTACGCCGGCTTCCCGGTAAAATCGCGACGATTTTTTTATCGGTCGGCAGATTTAATTGCTGTTTCAATTGAAGAATATTCTCATGCGCTGGCAGTTTGCCAAGCAGGGGATGCCCTACAAACTGTGCTGAAACACCTGCTTGCTCATATATCGCCTTTTCAAAAGGCAGTATAACCGCCATTTGATCAACACACTCGCGAATAGTATTAATTCGGCCTGCTTTCCAGGCCCAGATTTGTGGACCAATATAATAAAGAATTTGTAATCCCAATTCCTGTTTGGCATATTTGGCCAACCGTAAGTTAAAACCGGGATAGTCTACCAGAATGAGCAAATCCGGCTTAACATTCTGTAAATGGGTTTTTATTTTGGCAAATGCCTGTCTGATAACTCGTAAATGCTTAAGAACTTCCGTTAAGCCAGTTACGCCATAGCGGGCCAGATCACTAATCAGTTCAACGCCGGCGGCTTCCATATGTCTGCCGCCAATACCGCTGATTTGTAATGAATTGTCATTGGCACGCAACTCCCTGACCAGATTGGCTGCATGCACGTCGCCTGACTCTTCGCCGGCAATGATGACTATGCGCTTAGGTTGTTGCATAACGGCCTGATAAATTGGTATTAATCAGTGCTGTGATGGTTGCTGCTGTTTTCAGCGCGTTTTTGCCATCTTCCCCAGTAACCAGCGGTTGGGTATCGTGGTGAATACATTCAGCAAAGGCCCTTATTTCCTCAAGCAGGGCATCGCCTTTATCAAATACAGATTCATGACGGGTGATTTCCGGAATACCTGGGAACATTTCACCATCGCCTTTCTGGAAAATAGCGAATTGTTTATTCTGGTAATCAATGGAGATATAACTGTCGTGTTGGAAAATACGAGTTTTGCGCTCTGTTTTATAGCTGATTCTGCTGGCTGTAACATTGGCGACGCATTTGTTTTCAAAGGTAATTCTGGCGTTTGCGATATCAATCGAGGAGGTCAATACCGGGGCCCCGTGGGCGTCAATATGCGCAACAGGACTGTTAACAATTGATTGAATCAAATCGATATCATGAATCATGATGTCGAGAATCACATTGACATCAGTACCACGAGGATTAAATGGCGCAAGACGTTGAGATTCGATAAACAGCGGATTATCAAGATGATCATCCAGAGCAAGGCGAGCTGCATTAAACCGCTCAAGATGACCAACCTGCAGTTTCACATTATGCTTACGCGCCAGCTCTATTAACTCATGAGCCTGCTCAACGGTTTCGGTAATCGGTTTTTCAATCAGGACATGAATTCCGTTAGTTATACAGTCAAGCGCAATTTGATAATGTCGGTTAGTTGTCGCTGCGATACTCACTGCATCAACTTTGCCATACAAATCCTGATAGTTATAGTATGCTGTCGCCTCAAGTTCTTCGGCAACACGATCACATGCTTGCTGGTTAACGTCGCACACGCCAATCAGTTCGACATTGTCGAGCATTTTATACTTCTGGGCGTGAAACCTGCCAAGGTACCCCACGCCAATTACTGCACATCTTAATACACTCATAACTCATACCGACAATAATTTGACATAATGATCGCATTTTCTTATTGATAAATCAATTTTCGAGTTATCATACGTGCCTGCAAACAAGGATAATAAAAATGTATAACTACGAGGCAGGTGTTGATGAGGTAGGTCGAGGGCCTTTGGCTGGTCCGGTAATAACCGCGGCAGTCATTCTACGCGAACCTATTGCAGGCGTTACCGATTCTAAAAAACTGACGGCAGCTAAACGTGAAAAACTGGTTGAAATTATCCAGGCTGAAGCGGTTGCTTTTGCCTATGGCCGTGCGGAAGTTGCGGAAATTGATCGGTTAAATATTCATCATGCTACGTTATTGGCAATGAAACGGGCGGTAGAAAATCTTTCTATACAGCCTGAACGGGTATTGGTTGATGGCTTACACACTCCAAAATTGGCCATACCATGCGAAGCGATTGTAAAAGGCGATTTGCTTATTCCGTCAATTGCCGCAGCATCGATTCTTGCCAAAGTGGCACGGGATAATGAGATGGATGAGCTGGATAAACTTTACCCGGGCTACGGGTTTTCAGGTCATAAAGGTTATCCAACGGTGTTTCATCGCGATGCGTTAAGCAGGCTTGGCCCTTGTCCGATCCATCGTATTTCTTATAGGCCAGTGGCGACATTGCTGGAAACTGTTTGATGTGGAATGAGTGTTGGGCTTTACAGCCCAACACTCCAAACCTTAGAGACTATTAAACAGAATTCGATGTGAGCTGATTGACATTAAAATGCCAAAGCTTGCCATAAAAGTAACCAATGCTGTACCGCCGTAACTTACCAAAGGCAACGGAATACCCACAACAGGCAAGATACCCATTACCATACCAATATTAACAAACGCTGATAGGAAAAAGGTCATCGCCAGGCTTGCGGCCAGCAAACGGGTATAACTTGTTTGAGCTTGCCGGGCAATATGCAGACCTCTTAGGGCAACCAGAATACAAAGGACAATCAGGATCGCGCTGCCTGCAAAACCAAATTCTTCACCGCTTACGGCAAAAATAAAATCGGTAGCATGCTCAGGCAGGAAATTCAGATGGGATTGCGAGCCTTGTAGCCAGCCTTTGCCAAATGCGCCGCCTGAACCAATTGCGATTTTCGACTGGATAATATGATAACCTGCTCCAAGCGGATCCTGCTCCGGATTAAGTAAAGTGATAATCCGCTTTTTCTGATAATCATGCATGACATGCCATAATAAAGGAGCTGCCGCGCAGGCCAGGGCGCCAACCAATACAATGATCCTGATTCGAATGCCGGCCACAAAGATTGCACTTAAACCGGCAAAAATAACCATAATAGCGGTACCCAAATCAGGCTGTTTAGCAATTAACAGCGCTGGAATGAAAATCATAATTACCGCTGTTATCAGCGTTTTAAAATCAATGGGTACTGTTTTACGGTCAAGATACCAGGCGGCCATCATGGGAATCGCCAGCTTCATAATTTCTGATGGCTGAAAGCGGAAAACCCCCAGATCCAGCCAGCGTTGCGCACCTTTACCTATTTTTCCCATTACCATTACCGCCAGTAACAGGCATAAACCTGTACCATACAGCCAGGGCGTCCATATTTTGTATTTGTGCGGCGGAATCATGGCAAAAACAAGCATGACAGACAGAGCGAAAACAAGACGCATACTCTGGCGCATAATCATGCTGAGATCCTGATTCGATGCGCTATACAGAATAAGCATACCAAATACAATTAAACCCAATAACAATCCGAATAAAGGCCAATCCATATGGATTGATTTGGTTGTCAGGCGATAAACAGGGCGCGTTTGTTGTCTTTTCATGATGTTTTTCCATTTTCTTTCAATTGGAAGTAAGCATCCATAACCTTACGTGCTACAAATGAGGCGGCAAAATCATTTTCAACCATGACGGCAATTGCAATTTCCGGCTTTTCAACGGGTGCAAACGCAATAAATAAGGAATGATCGCGTAAGTATTCCGGGATGTCTTCATAACGCTTTTTCTCATACTGGTGTCCACTGAATACCTGTGCTGTACCTGTTTTTGCTGCAACCGAATAAGGGGCATTACGGCCGAAGCGGTAGCCGGTTCCTTCATTGCTGGTAATTACCGAATGCATGGCTTCGATGACGATATTCCAGTTATTCTCATCACGCAGTTTAATTGGATATTCTTCCAGTAACGCATAAGGATGAGTTTCTCCCTTATCGCTTTGGACTGATTTATCCAGTAAATGGGGGCGGTATCGATGACCTTTCTGACTTAAAGCCGCAACCGCATTGGCTATTTGTAATGGCGAGGCCAGCATAAATCCTTGCCCAATTGCGGTAATTAAGGTATCGCCAGGATACCAGGGCACGCCTTTGGCGCGCCGTTTCCAGGGTGCATTGGGCAAAATGCCTGGCGCTTCTTCAACAAGGTCAACGTGCGTCAGTTGACCAAAACCAAATTTGCTGAGCATTTCCTCCAGGGTAGCAATTCCCATCCGATGGCCTAATTGATAAAAATAGGTATCGCAGGAAACAGTGATAGCCCGTCTGACATTAATTACCCCGTGACCGGTTTTTTTCCAGTCTCTATAAGCATGGCTTACGCCGGGTAATTTATACCAGCCTGGATCATAGATGCTGAAATTGGTATCGACCACACCTTTTTCAAGGCCTGCCAGAGCAACATACGGTTTGACTGTTGAAGCGGGCGGATACAGGCCGCGGACTGCCCGGTTATATAAGGGGCGATCTTTGGCGTTGGACAGGCGTTGATAATCAGCGGTATTAATCCCGTTAACGAATAAATTGGGATCATAACTTGGGGAGCTGGCCATAGCCAGAATGCTGCCATTACGGCTGTCAATTGCTACTACAGCGCCGCGTTTGTCCTTTAAGGCGTCAAAAGCGATTTGCTGAAGCCGGATATCGATAGTCAGATACAGTTTTTCGCCTGAAACAGGGTTTTGTTTATTCAGTACACGTATAGTCCTGCCGCTGACATCGGTTTCGACCTGCTGATACCCAACCTGGCCATGCAACAAATCTTCATAGTATTTTTCAATGCCGGCCTTACCAATAAAGTTGGTTGCACGATAATTAACCGGATCAACCTGCTGCAACTCCTGAACGTTAATACGGCCGACATAGCCGAGAAGATGAGCCGTAACTTCTCCTAACGGGTAATAACGCATTAAGCGTGCTTTAATGCTTACACCAGTAAAGCGATACTGATTAGAAGCAAATACGGCGACTTCTTCCTGGCTGAGTTTTAATTTGAGGGGAAGAGGCATGTACGAGCGGTTCTGGCTCCGTGCACGATTGAAATTTTCGATATCGTCATCCGTAATAGACGGCAATAGTACTCGCAGCTTTGCCAACGTGTCGCGCATGTTTTTCACATGCTCAGGTACAACTTCCAAAACGTAAACCGGGGTATTTTCAGCCAGTACGACACCGTTTTTATCCAGTATAATTCCACGGGGCGGGGCAATCGGAATAACGCTCATCTGGTTTTTAAAAGAAAGCGTTTCATAGCGTTTGTATTCTGCAATCTGCAGCCAGGCCAGTCTGGCAATAAGTATTGCTGCGCAGCAGATAACAAATGCGACCAGTATATTAAGGCGTGAAATATGCAGCCTCGATTCAGCACGATCATTTTTTACTGACTGGTGTAAGGGCATAAGTCCGATAAGGCAGGTAAAATAAGGAGCATAGTATACCTAAACTCCTGCAAAATAAGTAGTAGGTTGGGTCATTTGACCCAACAAGCTTTTATCCGCATTCCAAGCCTGAAATGTTGGGTCAAACGATCCAATTTACTTGTGATAGGGGTGATTATTAATAATCGACCAGGCACGATAAATTGCTTCCAGCAAAACAATACGGACAATAGGGTGAGGTAATGTAAGAGCCGATAATGACCAGCTTTCATGACAGTGTTCCAGTGTTTGTCTGGAAAGGCCTTCCGGGCCGCCAATAAGGATGCATAGGTGACTGTTGGTATGCTGCATGGCTTGAAATTTATCAGCCAATTTTTCGCTGCTGAAAGTGCTGCCATTAATTTCCAGGGCGATAACACGGGAGCCTTTGGGAATTGCCTCAATGATTAAGGTTGATTCTTTTTCCATAATTCGATTGAGATCGCTGGCTTTTGAGCGTTTGGCAAGCGGAATTTCAATCAGGTTGAAATTGACATACTCTTTCAGGCGCTTGCTGAATTCATCAGCAGCGGCATTCACCCAGTCCGGCATCTTGTTGCCGCAGGCAATGACTGTAATTTTGAACATGATTGTATATCTGGAAGCGATACTCCTTATTAAGGAGTATCTTCCCAAAGACCTTCAAGATTATAAAATGATCGGCTGTCTGGTTGCATGACATGTAATACAAAATCGCCGAAATCCACTAATACCCAGTCACCGCTTTCAAGACCATTGGCGCTTAAAGCTGGCAGCCCCAAGGCTTTCATTTTTTCCATTGCGGTCTCGGCAACGGCTTTAACATGGCGTGATGCTCTACCGCTGCAAACGATCATATAGTCAGTGACTGACGTCTGTTTGCTGACATCAATAATCTTGATATCGATAGCCTGCATTTCCTCAAGAAAAAAAATCAACTGTTTTAAAAGGGTGGGTTGTTCAGACATTTGCTCAATATATTATCATTAACGAAAAGTGGGCAATCATAGCAGATTTATCATCGCTATTACAGAGTTATTTCCTGAATCTGCTAATTTTGTTTTTCGCCAGTACAAATGGTGTTCATCTTTGCACAGGACAATTTTTATATTGCGTGTAGGTTGGGTTGTTTTGACCCAACATTACCAATCTTTAATCACCTCTCAGGCTTGCTCTTGATGAAAAAGCTTGTTGGGTCAAACGACCCAACCTACAAAATATACCCATTTCTGCGGCTTAAGAATCTGTTAATAATTCCGCCATATAATAATGCAAATTCTTAATTAATACTTAAATCATGCCCACCATCGTTTCTCAGCTAAAACAGGCGATAGATAATCAGGATGAGAATGCCGTTAAAAAAATCCTGGCTGAAAATCCGGGATTGGATCTGAATGAGGTTGCCCCCGGAATATCCGCTTTATGGTGGGCTTTGCATCCGCCGGAAGATAAAACGCCTTCACAAGCTATTATAACTTGTTTGTTCGCCACCCGAAAAATCGATCCCACCATGCAATATGGTGGTATGACGCCTCGTCATTTTGCTTTGGAGCAGACCCGCACTCTTTTGCATGAGCAAATTGTACGTTATGAAGCACAGTATGTCAGACCGCAGGCCGTAAGAGCGGCAGGGGAGCTAAGGAATTTTGTTGCTGACGGCCAAAATACCCATAACAGTGTGATTGTAACAGCAGTTGATAGCAGTATCTCAGCGCTTTATCAACGGTATGGCAATGCGGTTTTTTCTGGCCAGACGATTGAAGATTTTATCAAGGAACTAAAAGCCGGTCAGGGCCTAAGCGAACAGGAGATTAAAGCGGCGCAAAAAGCCTGTGCGCGGATCAAATCGCAAACTGAAGATCGTGCTTATGCGTTACCAGCTAATCAAAGAGTCGTCCTGACCAATCAACAGGTATTAAATCTCCTCTGGCAAGCGGTTAATGATACCCGGCCGGAATCTTTTGTTTTTAATGCCGATATGTCAACTGCTGAAATTACGGCCCGTAAACGGCAGTTGGTCAAACACCTGGCGATGGCCCAATCGGAATATGGCGAAAATAATGCAGCTTGCTGGATGGGTACCCGCAACCAGATAGTCAGCAGTATGGATGCGGTTCACCGGGATGTGGCTATCGCCGAAAGTCTGCCTATCACGGAAGAATCTATCGGATATCAGTATCTGGCTTATTGTAAAAAGCGGCTTGACGAATTGGCAGCAAATGAACCGGCCTTGTTTCGGGATTATGTCTATTATTATTCGCTGCGCGGGTTACCGGGCGGCGCTCAT
>NZ_JBHSAB010000008.1:0-1272 GCF_042649825.1 Legionella dresdenensis
TGACCGTTGGCATCTGGAGCGAACTAAAGACGACGGTACAATCCCCGGTAATGGCGCCGGTAGTGTACACCGAGCCTGCCCAGGAACCGGCCGGACACGTTCCCCCGACGGTAGGATTGACGTTATAACCGGGGTTCGGGGTGACGGTAAATTGCTGGGTTGCGCCGGGCGTCACTGATTGCGGCGTATTCGGGTTAATGGTCAGGTTAGCATCGCCGCTCGGCGTAACGACAGGCTCCACAGAGCTAAAGGTTACCGAGCAATCGCTGGTTACAGCACCAGTGGTATAAACCGCGCCAGCCCAGGAACCGGCAGGGCATGTTCCGCCGACGGTTGGATTGACGGTATAACCTGGATCCGGGGTGACAGTAAATTGCTGGGTTGCCCCATAATTGATCGTCTGCGGTGTATTGGGGTTAATGGTCAGGTTGGCATCGCCGCTTGGCGTGACCGTCGGCATCTGTAGCGAGCTAAATGTTACCGAACAATCACTGGTAATCGCGCCGGTGGTGTACACCGAGCCTGCCCAGGAACCGGCTGGACACGTTCCCCCGACGGTGGGATCGACGTTATAACCGGGGTTCGGGGTTACGGTAAATTGTTGCGTTGCCCCATAATTAATGGTTTGCGGCGTATTGGGATTAATGGTCAGGTTGGCATCACCGCTTGGCGTGACCGTTGGCATCTGGAGCGAACTAAAGACGACGGTACAATCCCCAGTAATCGCACCGGTAGTATACACCGAACCGGCCCAGGAACCGGCCGGACACGTTCCCCCGACGGTGGGATTGACGTTATAACCTGGGTTCGGGGTGACGGTAAATTGCTGGGTTGCGCCCGGCGTCACTGATTGCGGCGTGTTGGGATTAATCGTCAGGTTAGCATCACCACTCGGCGTAACGACAGGCTCCAGAGAGCTAAAGGTTACCGAGCAATCGCTGGTTACAGCACCAGTGGTATACACCGCGCCGGCCCAGGAACCAGCAGGGCACGTTCCGCCGACGGTCGGATTGACGGTATACCCGGGATCCGGGGTGACGGTAAATTGTTGGGTTGCCCCATAATTGATCGTCTGCGGCGTATTGGGGTTAATGGTCAGATTGGCATCGCCGCTTGGCGTGACTGTTGGCATCTGGAGCGAACTAAAGACAACCGAACAATCTCCGGTAATCGCGCCGGTAGTGTACACCGAGCCTGCCCAGGAACCGGCAGGACACGTTCCGCCAACGGTGGGATCGATGTTATAGCCGGGGTTCGGGGTTACAGTAAATT
>NZ_JBHSAB010000009.1:0-15730 GCF_042649825.1 Legionella dresdenensis
TGAGAAACTGGTTGCGACAATGGATAGCTACATTCCAGAGCCAGTGAGAAACATTGACAGACCGTTCCTGCTGCCGATTGAAGACGTATTCTCAATTTCTGGCCGTGGAACAGTAGTTACTGGCCGTGTTGAAAGCGGAATTGTTAAAGTTGGTGAAGAGGTTGAGATCGTTGGTATCCGTGATACTCAGAAAACAACCTGTACTGGTGTTGAAATGTTCCGTAAACTGCTTGACGAAGGTCGTGCAGGGGATAACGTAGGCGTATTGCTGCGTGGAACGAAACGTGACGATGTTGAGCGTGGTCAGGTACTGGCAAAACCAGGCACAATCAAGCCACACACAAAATTCGAAGCGGAAGTATACGTATTGTCAAAAGAAGAGGGCGGACGTCACACTCCATTCTTTAATGGATACAGACCTCAGTTCTATTTCAGAACAACAGACGTAACTGGATCATGCGAATTGCCAGCAGGCATCGAAATGGTAATGCCAGGCGATAACGTACAGATGGTAGTTAGTCTGCATTCGCCAATCGCTATGGACGAAGGTCTGCGTTTTGCGATTCGTGAAGGCGGCCGTACTGTTGGTGCCGGTGTTGTTGCTAAAATCATCGAATAAGATGATATAATGGGTGTGAAGAGTAATCTTCACATCCGCATAAACGTTAAGTTAGGCCAGTAGCTCAATTGGCAGAGTGGCGGTCTCCAAAACCGCAGGTTGGGGGTTCGATTCCCTCCTGGCCTGCCAACAACCTAGAATTGGGAACATTCCAATGGGTTCAAAAAACAGTTTTAAAGAAATTGGATTGTGGACAGCAATAGTACTGGTTACTTTTGCTGCTTTCTTTTTTACATATTACTACAATTTTACTGGCCCTGTTAAAGCCATTATTTGGATAAGCTGGTTAGTAGCCGTTGTTCTATTAGGATTTTTTACATCCAAAGGTCAACAAGTTGCCGTTTTTGCAAATGAAGCGAAAGTTGAAATGCAAAAAGTGGTCTGGCCTACCAGGCAGGAAACAGTTCAAACTACATCAATCGTTATGATTATGGTAGCGGTTACAGGTTTCATTCTTTGGGGTGTCGATTCCGGGATGATGTGGATCATTGCTAAAATAACACGTTTAGGTTAATAAATGGCAGAAGAACAGAAATCAAAAAAATGGTATGTTGTTCATGCCTATTCAGGCTACGAAAACTTTGTTATGCGCGAAATTAAAGAGCGCGCGCAACATAGAGGACTGCAGGATAGAATTGGCGAAGTTGTTGTTCCTTCCGAAGAAGTCGTAGAGATGCGTGCTGGTCAAAAGCGAAAAAGTACGCGTAAGTTTTTTCCCGGTTATGTCCTGGTCAATATGGTTCTTGATGACGATATCTGGCATATGATCAGTGCCATACCCAGAGTACTTGGATTTATTGGTGGAACAGGCAAAACTCCAACTCCTATTTCTGATAAAGAGGCAAGCGCAATTCTACAACGAGTTGAAGAAGGCGTTACCAAGCCAAGACCGAAAATTCTATTTGAACCGGGTGAAGTTGTTCGAGTCAAAGAAGGTCCATTTGTTGACTTTAATGGCGTGGTTGAAGAGGTTAATTATGAGAAAAGCCGACTGAGAGTTGCAGTTCTTATTTTTGGCCGTTCAACACCTGTCGAGCTTGAATTCAGCCAGGTCGAAAAAACCTAGTTTTGTAAAACGGGGAGCATAGAAGCGTAAGCGAATATGCGTTTAACCCACCTGAGGAGTAAAAATGGCTAAAAAAGTAGAAGCGTATATTAAATTACAGATTCCAGCCGGTAAGGCGAATCCAAGTCCACCAGTTGGGCCAGCACTTGGTCAACGCGGTGTTAACATTATGGAATTCTGTAAAGCATTTAATGCTGCAACACAAAACATGGAACAAGGCTTGCCTACACCTGTTGTGATTACAGTATACAGTGACCGTAGTTTTACCTTTATTACCAAAACGCCCCCTGCATCAGTACTGTTGAAAAAAGCTGCTGGTATTCAAAGTGGAAGTGGTACACCGAATACTAAGAAAGTGGCAAAACTAACTGTTGCACAGCTTGAAGAGATTGCTAAAACGAAAGAGCCTGATTTGACAGCAGCTAGTCTTGCTGCGGCTGTTCGTACAATCGCAGGCACTGCACGCAGTATGGGTATTGACGTTGAAGGTTTGGAATAAGAGGTTAACATGGCACAGAAATTAACTAAAAAGCAACAGAGAATTCGTGAGCGTGTAAAGCCCAACTATCTTTACCCCGCGGCTGAAGCAATTGGCGTATTAAAAGAATTCGTCAGTGAAAAATTTATGGAAGGCATAGACATCAGTGTTAACCTTGGTGTTGATCCACGTAAATCTGATCAGGTCGTTCGTGCATCGACAACCCTGCCTAAAGGTACTGGTAAAACAGTGCGCGTAGCAGTATTTGCTCAAGGTGATAATGCAACTAAAGCTAAAAATGCTGGTGCTGATCTGGTGGGTTTTGAAGATCTGGCAGAGCAAATCAAAGCAGGCGAAATGAACTTTGATGTTGTTATTGCTACACCTGACGCAATGCGAATCGTGGGTCAATTGGGTCAGATTCTTGGTCCAAGAGGATTAATGCCTAACCCCAAAGTTGGCACAGTTACTACTAACGTTGAAGCAGCTGTTAACGATGCCAAATCAGGTCAGGTTCGTTATAGAACTGACAAAAACGGTATTATTCACTGCACAGTTGGTAAAGCTAATTTCGCAGCAGAAGATCTGATAGAGAATATTACTGCTTTGATCATTGACTTGAAAAAGGCAAAACCAGCTACATCAAAAGGCGTGTACATTAAGAAGATTACCCTGTCTTCTACTATGGGTCCTGGATTACCTATTGATATTGCATCAATACCTGTGTAAAATACACCGCCCTTTAAAACGGTTTCACGGCATAGACTTGGTTCGATGCCGTCGAAGACCGCAGGTGCCGTAAAGGCTTAATAGCCTGCGCAGACGGTGAACCGACTCTGGGATTTCCTATGAGACGGCCACCATAACTGTCAAATCAATATTGATTTGAACAAATAGGAGGTCATTAACGTGACGATAACTTTAGCTGCAAAAAAAGCCGTAGTTGAAGAAGTAACAGCAGTTGCTTCCAAAGCAGTATCGGCCGTAGTTGCTGATTATCGTGGTTTGACTGTAAATCAAATGACCCAATTGCGCAGTCAGGCGAGAAAATCTGGTGTTTATCTGCGTGTTGTTAGGAATACACTGACAAGACGAGCTTTTGAAAACACTGAATTTGAGTGCCTGAGTGATAAATTGGTTGGTCCATTATTTGTTGCTTTATCACTAAATGCACCAAGTGATGCAGCTCGTTTGCTGAAAGACTTTACTAAAACATTTGATAAGCTTGAAATCAAAGCTCTGTCTGTAGGTGGAAAAGTATACAGCGCTGATCAACTTGAACAAGTTGCCAGTCTGCCCACCAAGGATGAGGCATTAGCTAAGCTGATGTATGTGATGAAAGCACCTGTTGAGAAATTTGTTCGTACACTTGCAGAGCCTCATGCCAAATTGGTAAGAACAGTAGCTGCAATTAAAGATCAAAAGAATCAATAAAACCACGTAATCAATATTATATAATTTAGGAGCTAGTAATGGCTGTTACAAAAAATGAAATTTTAGAAACAATTTCTAACATGACTGTTATGGAAGTTGTTGAACTGATCGAAGCAATGGAAGAAAAATTTGGCGTTTCTGCTGCCGCTGCTGCTGTTGCAGTTGCTGCTCCAGCTGCTGGTGGCGCTGCTGCTGCAGAAGAAAAAACTGAATTTGACGTAGTTATGTCAAGCTTTGGCGCGAACAAAGTTGGCGTAATCAAGACAATTCGTGAAATCACTGGACTTGGCCTTAAAGAAGCTAAAGATCTGGTTGAAGCTGCTCCTTCTACAGTTAAAGAAGGCGTTAGCGCTGATGAAGCTAAATCGATCAAAGCTAAGCTGGAAGAAGCTGGCGCGTCTGTTGATATTAAGTAATATCATAGAAAATAAAAATAACCCGGCCATGTTTATACATGGCTGGGTTTGTGTGTTTGATTTTATCAATAAATTACAGAGGAACTACCATGGCCGAAGCTGCTCAATATTCACATGCTGAGAAACAACGAATTCGCAAAAGCTTTGGTAGGCAGGCGGATATAATGCCTATCCCCAACCTGCTTGAAATCCAAGTAAAATCGTATGCTGACTTTCTCAACCCGGATTCAAAAGCAAACGTGCATCAAAAAACCGGATTGCATGCAGCGATTTCTTCAGCTTTCCCAATTGAAAGCTTTTCAAAAAATGCTCGTCTGGAATATGTTAGCTACAAATTAGGTGAGCCAGCTTTTGATGTACGCGAGTGCAAGCTGCGTGGTTTAACCTATTCTGCTCCCTTAAGAGTAAAAGTAAGATTGGTTGTACTTGATAAAGACGCCCCAGGCGATGATAAACCAATCAAAGACATTCGCGAGCAAGATGTCTTTATGGGCGAACTGCCCCTGATGACTGATGTTGGCACATTTGTTATCAACGGTACTGAGCGTGTCGTTGTATCACAGCTGCACCGTTCTCCCGGCGTAATTTTTGAGCATGACCGAGGAAAAACACATTCTTCCGGAAAACTATTATATTCAGCCAGAATTATTCCTTACCGCGGCTCATGGCTTGATTTTGAATTTGATCCTAAAGATTGCGTCTTTGCAAGGATCGATCGCCGAAGAAAATTACCAGTTACTGTATTATTAAGAGCGCTTGGTCTGGAAACTGAAGATATCCTGGCTGAGTTTTTTGAAACAACAGTCTGCCAACTTAAAAATGGCGAATTCCATATTAATCTAATCCCTGCAAGATTACGCGGTGAAATTGCTTCATTTGATATTTTAGTACCTGAAACAGGTGAATTAATTGTTGAGCAAGGACGCCGTATAACTGCCCGTCATATTAAATTGATGGAAAAAAACAATATGCAGGATCTGATTGTTCCAAGAGATTACCTGATTGGTAAAACACTTGCTAAACATATTGTTGATACGTCAACTGGCGAAATGCTGGCAGAAGCGAATAGCGAGATCACTGATGCTCTGCTGGATCAACTGGCAGATCAAGGTATTCTGTCATTTGAAACCATTTATACTAACGACCTGGATCATGGTTCCTACATATCAGATACTTTAAAAACTGATTCTACAACAAGCCAATTGGAAGCGCTGGTAGAAATATACCGTATGATGCGTCCTGGCGAGCCGCCAACCAAAGAAGCTGCAGAAGCTTTATTTGAGAACCTGTTTTTTGCTGAGGATCGTTATGACCTGTCAGCAGTAGGCCGAATGAAATTCAACCGCCGTGTTGGCCGCAAAGAAGATACCGGTCCTGGCACATTAACAAGAGAAGATATTCTGGCTGTTATCAAGACCCTGATTGATATCCGAAATGGTATTGGCATGGTTGACGATATTGATCACCTCGGTAACCGCCGTGTACGTAGTGTCGGTGAAATGACAGAGAATCAATTCCGTGTTGGTCTTGTTCGTGTTGAAAGAGCAGTGAAGGAGCGTTTGAGTCTTGTTGAGTCAGAGAATCTTATGCCGCAAGATCTGATCAATGCCAAACCGGTATCAGCAGCAATTAAGGAATTTTTTGGTTCCAGCCAGTTGTCACAATTTATGGATCAGGTAAATCCATTATCCGGCGTGACTCATAAACGCCGTGTTTCTGCATTAGGCCCAGGTGGTCTGACTCGTGAACGTGCCGGATTCGAAGTGCGTGACGTGCATACAACACATTACGGCCGTGTATGCCCAATTGAAACGCCTGAGGGTCCAAACATTGGTTTGATTAACTCTCTGTCGGTTTACGCCCGTACCAACGATTACGGTTTTATCGAAACACCTTGCCGTAAAGTTGTAGATGGCCGTGTGACCGATGAAATTGAATATTTATCTGCTATTGAAGAAGTTGATCACTACATCGCGCAATCAACAGTAAAAGTTGATGAGCAGGGTAACATTCTTGCTGACCTGGTACCTTGCCGTCATCAAAACGAGTTTTCACTGACGACTCCAGATAAAATCAGCTATATGGATGTTTCGCCCAAACAGATCGTTTCTGTAGCTGCCTCGCTGATTCCGTTCCTGGAGCACGATGACGCGAACCGTGCGCTAATGGGATCAAACATGCAACGTCAGGCTGTTCCTACCCTGCGTTCCGAGAAACCATTGGTTGGTACTGGTATGGAGCGTACTGTAGCAACAGACTCTGGAGTCTCCGTTGTAGCAAAACGAGGCGGTATCGTTGATCTGGTTGACGCTTCACGTATTGTTATTCGAGTAAATGATGATGAGACGACAGCTGGCGAAACGGGTGTAGATATCTACAACCTGACAAAATATTTCAGATCGAATCAGGATACCTGTATTAATCAGCAACCTATCGTATCAGCTGGCGATGTTATCCGGCGTGGTGATGTTCTTGCAGACGGCCCCTGTACAGATATGGGTGAGCTGGCCCTGGGGCAAAATCTGTTAGTAGCCTTTATGCCCTGGAACGGGTACAACTTCGAGGACTCCATTCTAATTTCCGAGCGTATCGTACAGGAAGATCGTTTTACAACGATCCACATAGAAGAGTTAACTTGTATTGCCCGTGATACCAAGCTTGGTCCAGAAGAGATTACTTCGGATATTCCAAATGTTGGGGAATCTGCGCTGGCTAACCTTGATCAGTCTGGTGTTGTCTATATCGGTGCCGAAGTCAGCGCTGGCGACATTCTGGTTGGTAAAGTTACTCCAAAAGGTGAAACCCAACTGACTCCTGAAGAGAAATTGTTAAGAGCAATTTTCGGTGAAAAGGCCTCTGATGTTAAGGATTCATCAATGCGTGTTCCTTCCGGTATGAATGGAACTGTAATCGATGTTCAGGTCTTTACCCGTGATGGCCTCGAAAAAGATGAAAGAGCCAAGAGCATTGAAGAAGAACATCTGGCTCGTGTACGCAAAGACTTGATTGACGAGCGCCGTATTCGCGAAGAAGATATCTATCACCGCGTTCATAACCTGTTAATTGCTAAAACCGCAACAGGCGGTCCTGCTGGAATTAAACGCGGCAGCGCGATTACTGAAGAGCAATTATCAGCTGTTGATCGTGAAAAATGGTTTGATATCCGCGTTGATGATGAAGCAGTCAGTCAAAGCCTGGAACAGCTTTCCAAACAAATGGAACTGCTCGGCAAGGAAATGGAAAAACGATTCAATGACAATCGTAAAAAAATCATCCAGGGAGATGATCTTGCTCCAGGCGTACTGAAGATTGTTAAAGTCTATCTGGCAGTAAAACGCCGTATTCAGCCAGGCGACAAGATGGCGGGCCGTCATGGTAATAAAGGGGTTATTTCAATAGTAGTGCCTGTTGAAGATATGCCTTATATGGAAGACGGTACAACGGTTGATATCGTTCTTAACCCGTTGGGCGTTCCTTCACGTATGAACATTGGTCAGGTACTGGAAACACACCTTGGTTTAGCTGCAAAAGGCTTGGGTCATCGTATTGCCAATCTGCTTGATACTCAGCAACCAATAAGTGAATTGCGTGGTTATCTGAATAAGATATACAACCATGACAATACCGCTCGTGTTGATTTGGCCAAGCTTGATGATTCTGAAGTGAAAATTCTTGCTGATAATCTGCGTGCTGGTGTACCAATGGCAACACCGGTATTTGATGGAGCAAGTGAGAAAGAAATTAAATCCATGCTTGAATTAGCGGGATTAAGGCCTGATGGTAAAACCATGCTGATTGATGGCAGAACTGGCCGTCAGTTTGATAATCCGGTAACTGTAGGCTACATGTACATGCTGAAACTGAACCACTTGGTTGATGATAAGATGCATGCGCGTTCGACTGGTTCTTACAGCCTTGTAACTCAGCAGCCACTAGGCGGTAAAGCGCAGTTTGGAGGCCAGCGTTTTGGTGAGATGGAGGTATGGGCTCTTGAAGCATATGGTGCTGCTTACACCTTACAGGAAATGTTGACGGTTAAATCAGATGATGTAAGCGGGCGAACCAAGATATATAAAAATATTGTCGATGGTGATCACCGTATGGATCCTGGCATGCCTGAATCCTTTAACGTACTGTTAAAAGAAATCCGGGCATTGGGTATAGATATAGAACTGGATCACGGCTAAACAACATCATTTACTTATTGTGATGTTTTATGACTAATAATTTTTGGAGGCATGAACTTGGCTAATCTAAGTGGAAACCCCATGCGTAAACCCCCAGTGATGAGCGATCTGCTGGGGATACTGAAACAAGGCGAGATCGAAGATTTTGATGCGATACGTATTGCACTGGCTTCGCCCGATTTAATTCGTTCCTGGTCATACGGGGAAGTAAAAAAACCGGAAACAATTAATTACCGAACCTTTAAGCCTGAGCGTGATGGTCTTTTTTGCGCTAAAACTTTCGGGCCTGTTAAAGATTACGAATGTCTGTGCGGAAAGTATAAACGCCTGAAACACCGTGGCGTCATTTGTGAAAAATGCGGTGTTGAGCTTGCGTTGGCAAAAGTACGCCGTGAACGAATGGGACACATTGAGCTTGCAAGCCCTGTGGCTCATATCTGGTTCCTGAAATCATTACCGTCCCGTATCGGTCTGCTGCTTGATATGACTTTAAGAGATATTGAGCGTGTCCTTTATTTTGAAGCATTTGTTGTGGTTGAGCCCGGGATGACAGAGCTTGAGCGCGGCCAATTACTCAATGATGAAGCATACCTTGAAGCAATGGAACAATATGGCGATGAATTCGATGCCCGCATGGGTGCTGAAGCGATTCGCGATCTGTTGCGTCAGATTGATCTCGAAGAAGAAATCCGTAATCTGCGTGAAGAGCTGCCAACAACAAATTCTGAAACAAAAATTAAAAAGATTACAAAACGGCTTAAATTACTGGAAGCATTCTATGAGTCTGGTAATAAACCCGAATGGATGATTATGGATGTACTGCCTGTACTTCCTCCTGATTTGCGTCCATTGGTCCCGCTGGATGGAGGCAGATTTGCCACTTCCGACTTGAACGATCTGTACCGGCGCGTAATCAATAGAAATAACCGTCTGAAACGATTATTGGATCTGAATGCTCCTGATATTATCGTACGTAACGAAAAGCGCATGTTGCAGGAAGCCGTTGATGCGCTGTTGGACAACGGCCGCCGTGGTAGAGCTATCACAGGTACTAATAAACGGCCATTGAAATCGCTTGCTGATATGATCAAGGGTAAGCAAGGCCGATTCAGACAAAACCTTCTGGGTAAACGTGTTGACTATTCTGGCCGTTCAGTAATTGTAGTAGGTCCTACTTTACGTCTGCATCAGTGCGGTTTACCAAAAAAAATGGCGCTTGAATTATTTAAGCCTTTCATTTTCAGTAAACTTGAATTCCGTGGATTAGCGACAACAATTAAAGCCGCTAAGAAAATGGTTGAGCGTGAAGAACCTGTGGTATGGGATATACTTGAAGATGTTATCCGCGAACATCCGATTCTGCTTAACCGTGCTCCTACATTGCACCGTTTAGGTATTCAGGCTTTTGAACCGCTGCTTATCGAAGGTAAAGCGATACAGTTACATCCGCTGGTATGTACAGCATATAATGCCGACTTCGACGGTGACCAGATGGCTGTGCACATTCCATTAACACTTGAAGCTCAGCTTGAAGCTCGTTCGTTAATGATGTCCACTAACAATATTCTTTCACCTGCGAATGGTGAGCCTATCATTGTACCTAGCCAGGACGTAGTTCTTGGATTGTATTACCTGACCCGTGAGAAAGTAGGTGCGCCTGGTGAAGGAAAAATTTTCGCTAGCCCTCAGGAAGTACAGAATTTTTATGAAGCTGCCCTTGTAGATATTCATGCTAAAATCAAGGTCCGTATGGCTAAAGATGAGCCAGGCGAAGAGGGCTATCATCTGGTTGAAACAACCGTTGGACGCGCAATTCTGTCTGAAATTTTGCCACAAGGAATGCCGTTCTCCACTATCAATCGGGTTATGACTAAAAAAGCTATTTCAAAAGTAGTTGATAGTTGCTACCGGCGTTTTGGCTTGAAAGAAACGGTAATTTTCGCTGACCAATTGATGTATACCGGCTTTAAATATGCAACCCGGGCAGGTGCGTCTATTGGAATTGAAGATATGGAGATTCCGGAAGATAAAGCGTCAATTATTGAAAAAGCAGATAATGAAGTAAGGGAAATTGAAGCTCAATTCCGTTCGGGTCTTGTTACCAACGGTGAGCGTTACAACAAAGTAATTGATATCTGGTCACGTACAAATGAGCTTGTAGCTAAATCAATGATGACCCGAATCGCTACTGAGGAAGTGGAAGATGGCAACGGCGGGAAAGTTCGCCAGGAATCATTTAACCCTATCTTTATGATGGCGGACTCAGGTGCTCGGGGATCGGCAGCGCAGATTCGTCAGTTAGCTGGTATGCGTGGTCTGATGGCCGCTCCGGACGGCTCAATTATTGAGACGCCGATTACAGCGAATTTCCGTGAAGGATTAAACGTATTCCAATACTTTATTTCCACTCACGGGGCGCGTAAAGGTCTTGCTGATACGGCGTTAAAAACAGCAAATTCTGGTTACCTGACCCGACGTCTGGTTGACGTAGCGCAAGATGTGGTAATTACCGAAATCGATTGCGGTACAGAAAACGGTATTCTAATGCAGCCGCTGATTGAGGGCGGTGATATCGTTGAGCCATTGCACGAGCGTGTATTAGGCCGTGTAGTCGCTGTTGATGTTTATATTCCAAATCAGAATGATCCCATCGTTACAGCCGGCACTTTGCTTGATGAAGAATGGGTTGAGAAGCTGGAAAAACTGGGTGTTGACCAGGTAATGGTACGATCGCCGATCACCTGTGAAACCCGTTTTGGTTTATGCGCCAACTGTTATGGCCGTGATCTGGCAAGAGGACATCTGGTTAACACAGGCGAAGCAGTTGGTATTATCGCTGCCCAGTCAATCGGAGAGCCAGGAACACAGTTAACCATGCGTACGTTCCACATTGGGGGAGCTGCGTCACGGGCTACAGCGGCAAACAATATCCAGATTAAAAACAGAGGGGTTATCCGCTTACATAACATTAAGACGGTTAAACATGAAAATGGCAACCTGGTTGCAGTATCACGCTCTGGCGAAGTGTCAATTATTGATGATTTCGGCCGTGAAAGAGAGCGATACAAACTGCCTTATGGAGCGGTATTAACTGTTCATGACAACATGGCTGTTGACGCTGGTCAGGTTATTGCAAGCTGGGATCCGCATACCCACCCGGTTATTTCCGAGGTAACAGGTCGATTGAAATTTATTGACCTGATCGAAGGAATTACCATGAACCGCCAGACGGATGAACTGACTGGGTTAAGTAATATCGTTGTTATTGATGCAAAACAGCGTAGTTCGCTTGGCCGTGACATGCGACCAATGGTTAAGCTGGTTTCTGATGACGGCGAAGATATCTTCCTGGCTGGTACCAACGTTCCTGCACAATACTACTTGCCAGTTGATGCCATCATTAACTTTGAAGACGGCAGTCTGGTAGGAGTGGGTGACGTAATCGCGCGTATTCCGCAAGAGCGTTCAAAGACACGTGATATTACCGGGGGTCTGCCACGAGTGGCGGATCTGTTTGAAGCAAGAAAACCAAAAGATGCGGCTGTGATGGCAGAAGTTTCTGGTCTGGTTAACTTTGGTAAAGAAACTAAAGGCAAGCGAAGACTGATCATTACTGCATCTGAAAATCAGGCACATGAAGAATTGATTCCAAAATGGCGTCATATTTCAGTGTTCGAAGGTGAGTATGTTGAGCGCGGGGAAACCATTGCGGAAGGTCCATTAAATCCGCACGATATCCTCCGCTTACTGGGCGTTGGCGCACTGGCCAATTACATTGTTAACGAAGTGCAAGACGTATATCGCTTACAAGGCGTTAAAATCAACGATAAGCACATTGAAACAATTGTAAGGCAAATGCTGCGTAAACGCGTTATTACCAGTGCTGGCGATTCAAGATTCCTGGTTGGCGAACATGTTGAAGAAAGTGTTATGCTGCAGGAAAATGACAAGCTGGCAGCAGAAGGAAAAGTAGTGGCGAGGGGTACGCCAATCCTGTTGGGTATTACCAAGGCATCACTCGCAACAGAATCATTTATTTCTGCTGCTTCCTTCCAGGAAACAACACGTGTGTTAACTGAAGCGGCAGTTAGTGGTAAAGTAGATGATCTGCGTGGATTAAAAGAAAACGTGATGGTAGGTAGATTAATTCCAGCTGGTACTGGATATGCATACCACCAGAACAGGAAAGCAAAGCGTGCAAAAACTGCATTGAATGAGCAAAGTTCACATACAGTAACCGCAAGCGATGTTGAGCATGCATTGAGTGAGGCACTCAATGCCGATAACCATGATGAGTAATCTGGATTTTACCCTCCAGCGGATTAAAACTTGACAAATCCGCTGGAGCTATATAGAATCCGGCCTCCTTATGCATTCGAAATTATTACAAAGAAAGT
Organism: Legionella dresdenensis; assembly: GCF_042649825.1. NCBI lineage: Bacteria > Pseudomonadati > Pseudomonadota > Gammaproteobacteria > Legionellales > Legionellaceae > Legionella > Legionella dresdenensis. Next base: position 12,598 of record NZ_JBHSAB010000009.1, read on the forward strand.
TCGGAGTTAAGAATAAATGGCTACTATTAATCAGCTAGTAAGAAAGCCTCGAGAGGACGCTAAGAAGAAAAGTAACGTCCCGGCTTTAGAATCCTGTCCACAGCGTAGAGGAGTTTGTACGCGTGTGTACACTACAACACCCAAAAAGCCTAATTCGGCTATGCGTAAGGTAGCAAGGGTGCGTTTAACGAATGGTTTTGAAGTAACCTCCTATATTGGCGGTGAAGGCCACAACCTGCAAGAGCACTCTGTTGTACTGATTCGAGGCGGTCGTGTTAAAGACTTGCCTGGTGTTCGTTACCACACAGTACGTGGTAGTTTGGATACGTCTGGTGTTACTGACCGTAAGCAAGGACGTTCTAAATACGGTACTAAAAAACCGAAAGACAAGAAATAACTGATTACTGTAGGAATTCGACATGCCAAGAAGAAGAGAAGTACCCAAACGTGAAATTCTGCCAGATCCTAAGCATCATAGCGAATTGCTGGCTAAATTTATTAACGTTCTTATGGTTAGCGGTAAAAAATCAATTGCCGAAAAAATTATTTACGGCGCATTGGATTTGCTGAATGACCGTGTCAAAAAAGCCAAAAAAAATGACGAAGACGGCGACGAAGGAAGCGCTACTGGTTCTGCTAGTGGTGTTTTGCGCTATTTCGAGCAGGCTTTGGATAATGTTCGCCCAACAGTTGAAGTGCGTTCACGCCGAGTTGGTGGAGCGACTTACCAGGTTCCTGTTGAAGTAAGGTTCGATCGCAGTATCGCTCTGGGAATGCGCTGGATAGTTCAGGCAGCTCGTTCAAGAGGCGAGAAAGGCATGATGTTAAGGCTGGCAGGCGAGTTGATGGACGCTTATGAAAATAAAGGTTCCGCAGCTAAGAAGCGTGAAGATACACACAAAATGGCAAAAGCCAACCAGGCATTTGCTCATTTCAGATGGAATTAAGAGAGGTATAACGTGTCTACTCCATTAGAGCTATACAGAAATATCGGCATTGCTGCACACGTTGATGCCGGAAAAACGACCACCACAGAGCGGGTTCTGTTTTATACCGGAATGTCGCACAAAATAGGTGAAGTGCACGACGGTGCTGCAACAATGGACTGGATGGTTCAAGAGCAGGAACGCGGTATTACAATTACATCTGCTGCAACGACTTGTTACTGGGAAGGGATGGATAAACAATATCCACGTCATCGTGTTAACATTATCGATACCCCGGGACACGTTGACTTCATGATTGAAGTAGAGCGGTCATTGCGTGTTCTTGACGGTGCTGTTGTTGTATTCGACGCAGTATCAGGTGTTGAGCCACAATCAGAAACTGTATGGCGCCAGGCAGACAAATACGGCGTTCCACGTATTGTATTTGTTAACAAAATGGATCGTATGGGTGCAAATTTCCTGCGTGTAGTTGGCCAGATCCAGCAACGTCTCGGTTCAAACCCGATTGTTGTACAATTGCCTGTCGGCGCAGAAGACGCCTTTAAAGGAGTCGTTGACCTCATCAAAATGAAATCCATTCATTGGGATGAAGAAAGCAAAGGTATGTCCTTTGAATACAAAGATATCCCTGCTGAAATGCTTGCACAATGCGAAGAGTACCGTGCCAAGATTATTGAAGCGGCTGCTGAAGCAAATGAAGAGCTGATGGAAAAATATCTTGAAGGTGAAGAGTTCACTGAAGAAGAAATCAAAAAAGCGCTTCGTCAACGTACAGTCACCAACCAGATCGTTCCTGTATTTTGTGGTTCAGCCTTCAAAAATAAAGGCGTTCAGGCTGTCTTGGATGGTGTGGTTGATTACTTGCCGTCACCATTAGATATTCCAGACGTAAAGGGTGTCGATGAATATGGTGAAGAAACGCATCGTAAAACAGCGTACGACGCACCTTTCTCAGCCTTGGCTTTCAAAATTGCAACAGACCCGTTTGTTGGAACATTAACTTATTTCCGAGCGTATTCTGGCGTACTTAAGAGTGGCGACACAATTTACAATCCAGTAAAAGGCAAACGCGAGCGTATTGGACGTTTACTTCAGATGCACGCTAATTCACGCGAAGAAATCAAAGAAGTAAGAGCAGGAGACATTGCTGCTGCTGTAGGCCTGAAAACTGTTACAACTGGTGATACACTCTGCGATCTTAACCAGGTAGTTACGCTTGAGCGTATGGACTTTCCAGATCCTGTAATTGCAGTTGCTGTTGAGCCAAAAACCAAAGCAGACCAGGAAAAAATGTCAATCGCTTTAGGTAAACTTGCTCAGGAAGATCCTTCATTCCGTGTACACACTGATGAAGAATCTGGTCAAACAATTATTCAAGGTATGGGTGAACTCCATCTCGAAATTATTGTTGACCGTATGAAACGTGAATTCAATGTAGAAGCTAATGTTGGTAAACCACAAGTAGCATACAGAGAAACTATCAAGCAAGCAGTTGAGCAAGAAGGCAAGTTTGTTCGTCAATCAGGTGGTAGAGGTCAGTACGGTCACGTCTGGCTTAAAATTGAACCTCAAGAACCTGGTGCTGGATATGAGTTTGTTAACGCGATTGTTGGTGGAGTTATTCCGAAAGAATACATTCCTGCCGTTGACAAGGGTATTCAGGAACAATTACAAAATGGTGTTATTGCTGGTTATCCAGTAGTTGATGTTAAAGTAACATTATTTGATGGTTCATTCCACGAAGTAGACTCCAGTGAAATGGCGTTTAAGATTGCTGGTTCTATGTGCTTCAAGCAAGGTGCTGCAAAAGCGAAACCTGTATTACTTGAACCAATTATGAGCGTCGAAGTAGTCACACCAGAAGATTACATGGGTGATGTTATGGGCGATCTCAACAGACGTAGAGGTCTGGTTCAAGGAATGGAAGATTCTCCGGCTGGTAAAGTTATCCGTGCAGAAGTTCCTCTCGCTGAAATGTTTGGTTATGCAACCGATGTTCGTTCAGCAACTCAGGGGCGTGCAACATATTCTATGGAATTCAGCAGATACGCAGAAGCTCCAACGAATATCGCTGAAGCAATTATTAAGAAACAATAAAAGTTAATGAGGTATTGAAATGGCGAAGGAAAAGTTTGAGCGTAAAAAGCCACACGTTAACGTAGGCACAATTGGCCACGTTGACCATG
>NZ_JBHSAB010000010.1:0-37774 GCF_042649825.1 Legionella dresdenensis
TGAGAAACTGGTTGCGACAATGGATAGCTACATTCCAGAGCCAGTGAGAAACATTGACAGACCGTTCCTGTTACCGATTGAAGACGTATTCTCAATTTCTGGCCGTGGAACAGTAGTAACTGGCCGTGTTGAAAGCGGAATTGTTAAAGTTGGTGAAGAGGTTGAGATCGTTGGTATCCGTGATACTCAGAAAACAACCTGTACTGGTGTTGAAATGTTCCGTAAACTGCTTGACGAAGGTCGTGCAGGGGATAACGTAGGCGTATTGCTGCGTGGAACGAAACGTGACGATGTTGAGCGTGGTCAAGTACTGGCAAAACCAGGCACAATCAAGCCACACACAAAATTCGAAGCGGAAGTATACGTATTGTCAAAAGAAGAGGGCGGACGTCACACTCCATTCTTTAATGGATACAGACCTCAGTTCTATTTCAGAACAACAGACGTAACTGGATCATGCGAATTGCCAGCAGGCATCGAAATGGTAATGCCAGGCGATAACGTACAGATGGTAGTTAGTCTGCATTCGCCAATCGCTATGGATGAAGGTCTGCGTTTTGCGATTCGTGAAGGTGGCCGCACTGTTGGTGCTGGTGTTGTTGCTAAAATCATCGAGTAAAAATAATGAGTAACAAACAGAATATTAAAATCCGTTTAAAAGCGTTTGACGATCGATTAATTGATGCTTCAACACGTGAAATAGTAGAAACGGCAAAACGTACTGGCGCGCAAATTCGCGGGCCAATACCTCTTCCTACAAAAAAGGAAAAATTTACAGTATTGATTTCTCCGCACGTAAATAAAGATGCGCGTGATCAGTATGAATTGAGAACCCACAAACGACTGGTTGTTATTGTACATCCTACTGAAAAGACAGTTGATGCACTAATGAAACTGGATCTGGCTGCAGGGGTTGATGTTCAGATTAGCCTTGATGACGAGTAGAGTTTCCAGGCACAGAATACTAACGAGGTATTACAATGGCAATAGGGTTAATAGGCAGAAAGGTAGGAATGACTCGCGTCTTTACAGACGCTGGCGTTTCAATACCAGTATCTGTGGTTGAAGTACTACCAAATAGGGTATCTCAACTTAAAACAATAGAAACTGATGGTTATGTTGCAGTTCAGTTAACTGCCGGTGAGAAAAAAGCTAGTCGTGTGAATAAGCCACTGGCTGGGCATTTTACCAAAGCGCAGATTGATGCTGGTGATATGATTGGTGAATTTGATGTTGAGTCTGTAGATTCTTATTCTGCAGGACAACTTCTGTCAGTAGCAGATATTTTCAACGATGGTCAATTCGTTGATGTTTGCGGAACAAGTAAAGGTAAAGGTTTTGCTGGTACAGTAAAGCGTCACAACTTCCGTACCCAAGATGCTACGCACGGTAACTCGCGTTCACACCGGGTTCCTGGTTCAATTGGTCAAAACCAGACTCCAGGTCGTGTATTTAAAGGTAAAAAAATGGCTGGCCATATGGGTAACGTTAGAACCACAACACAAAGTCTTGAGCTTGTTCGTGTTGATGCTGAGCGTAATTTGCTGCTGATCAAAGGCGCAATCCCTGGTTATCCTGGAGCACGCATAAGAGTAACTCCAGCCACTAAGAAGAAAAAGGTAGGGGGAGAATAATGGAACTTACATTAAAAGACACCAATACTTCCTTGAACGTTAGTGAAGATGTTTTTGGGTATCATTATAACGAAGGTCTGATACATCAGGCTGTTGTTACATTCATGAATAACGCCCGAAGCGGTAACAGTGCGCAAAAAACACGATCTGAAGTTCGTGGTGGCGGTAGAAAACCCTGGAACCAAAAAGGTTCTGGCCGTGCACGTGCTGGTACTATACGTAGTCCATTATGGCGTACTGGTGGTGTGACGTTTGCCTCTAAAAAACGTGATTACAGCCAAAAGCTCAATAAAAAAATGTATAAAAGAGCGCTGCGTAGCATTCTTTCTGAGTTGAACCGTACTGGTAACTTGATAGTAGTAAATGATTTTGCATGCGATTCTCATAAAACAAAGGATTTCGTAGCAAAAATGAACCAGCTGGAACTGACAAACGCGTTAGTTGTAACGAATGAAATTGGCGAAAACGAATATTTGGGATCTCGCAATCTGTATAATTTTGAGATTTGTGATGTTGCTTCGCTTGACCCTGTTAGTTTGCTGCGTTTCGAAAAAGTTGTGATAACTGGTGATGCAGTTAAAAGCCTAGAGGAACAGTTACAATGAATGCTGAACGATTATTAATGGTTCTTCGTGAGCCGCATACCTCTGAAAAATCTACTGTGATGGCTGATAAATTCAAGCAATTCACTTTCAAGGTTTTGAAAACTGCTACTAAGCCTGAGATTAAACAGGCTGTAGAGCAAATGTTTAACGTTAAAGTAAAAAGCGTGTCAGTAATTACTGTAAAAGGAAAGCGCAAGCGCTTCAAACAATTGAGCGGAAAACGAAGTGACTGGAAAAAAGCCTTTGTTTCTTTGCAAGAAGGTTACGACATAGACTTTACTGTGACAGAATAAGGCAGATTGAAGATGGCACTATTAAAATCAAAACCAACCTCGCCGGGTAAACGAGGTGAGTTACGGGTTGTACACCACCACATTCATAAAGGCCAGCCTCACAGTGCGCTGGTTGAAAAAAAGAATAAAACTGGTGGTCGTAACAACCAGGGTCGAATTACTGTCCGACATATTGGCGGCGGTACTCGTTCTAAATATCGTCTGGTTGACTTCAAAAGAAACAAAGATGGTATTGAAGCGAAAGTAGAGCGTATCGAATACGATCCAAATCGTTCAGCATTGATTGCATTAGTTGTTTACAAAGATGGCGAACGGCGATACATTATAGCACCTGCAGGTTTACAGGCAGGCAACGTGATTATCAGTGGGGAAGATTCTCCCATTAGCACTGGTAACTGCTTGCCATTAAAAAATATACCAGTAGGTACAACAATTCATTGCGTGGAAATGAAGCCTGGTAAAGGCGCACAATTACTGCGTAGTGCTGGTTGCAGTGGCCAGCTTGTTGCAAAGGAAGGCGCATATGCAACAATCAAACTGCGCTCAGGCGAAATGCGAAAAATATTAGCTTCTTGCCGTGCCGTAGTAGGTGAAGTGAGCAACAGTGAGCATAACTTGCGTTCACTCGGTAAAGCTGGTGCCAAGCGTTGGCGTGGTGTTAGACCGACAGTTCGTGGTGTGGCGATGAACCCTGTAGATCACCCACATGGTGGTGGTGAAGGTAGAACTTCCGGTGGTCGTCATCCTGTTACTCCATGGGGTGTACCAACTAAAGGTTATAAGACCAGAAATAACAAGCGTACTGATCGATTTATTGTTCGGCAGCGCAAGAAGAAATAATTAGTATGAGGATATGAAATGGCACGTTCGATTAGAAAAGGTCCATTTGTCGATCAGCACTTAATGAAAAAAGTTGCAGAAGCTATCGAAAAAAAATCAAAAAAACCAATTAAAACCTGGTCACGCCGTTCAACCATTTTACCTGAAATGATTGAGCTGACCATTGCGGTTCATAATGGTAAAGATCATGTGCCAGTATTTATTACTGATAACATGGTTGGACATAAGTTAGGTGAGTTTGCTATGACTCGTACGTTTAAAGGCCATTCTGGTGACAGAAAGGCTAAAGGTAAATAAGAGGCGATTATGGAAGTTAGAGCAAAATTAAGTAATGCTCCTTTGTCTGCTCAAAAAGGCAGACTGGTAGCTGACATGATCCGGCGTAAAGGCGTTTCGCATGCCCTTGATATTCTGCGTTTTACCCCTAAAAAGGGTGCTGAGCTGATTCTGAAATTATTAGAATCAGCGATAGCCAACGCTGAGAATAATAACGGTGCTGATATCGATGACTTAAAAGTCGGTACTATCTGTGTGGATGAGGCTCCTACTTTAAAAAGAATAAGCCCTCGTGCCAAAGGTCGTGCTAATCGTATATGCAAGCGTACTTGCCATATTACAATCACCGTATCTGACGAGGTATAACGCAATGGGACAAAAAGTAAACCCAATTGGTATTCGTTTGCGCATAACTAAAGACTGGAATTCCAAGTGGTATGCCAATAAAAATTATGCTCAATTGTTGAATGAAGATATTAATTTAAGAAAAGAGCTCAAGAGGAAATTGATGTCTGCGGCAGTAAGTCGCATTCAGATTGAGCGTCCTGCAAATAACGCTATTGTAACCATTCATACAGCGCGCCCTGGTGTGCTTATTGGTAAAAAAGGCGGCGGCATTGAAGGATTACGTAGCGAAATAGCTGCCAAGCTGGGTGTTCCTGTACATCTGAATATTGAAGAAGTGCGTAAGCCTGAGCTTGACTCTACGCTGGTTGCAGAAAGTATTGCTCAACAATTGGAACAACGTGTTATGTTCCGAAGAGCTATGAAGCGTGCTGTAACTTCAGCTATGAAAGCCGGTGCGAAAGGTATCAAAATCTGTGTAAGCGGACGTTTAGGCGGAGCCGAGATTGCTCGTAGCGAGTGGTACCGTGAAGGCCGTGTGCCATTACATACTTTCCGCGCTGATGTTGATTATGGTACTGCAGAAGCAAAAACCACCTATGGAATCATTGGTGTTAAAGTATGGATCTTTAAAGGCGAAATTCTGCCGCAAAAGAACCGTAATGCTGAAAGCAGTAAGTGAGTGAGGATTTTTAAATCATGCTACAGCCTAAACGAACAAAATATAGAAAGCAGCAGAAAGGCCGCAACCGAGGTCTTGCTCTGAGTGGCTCAACAGTTTCCTTTGGAGAGTTTGCTCTAAAAGCAACTGAGCGTGGACGCTTGACTGCACGTCAAATCGAAGCTGCTCGTCGTGCTATGACTCGTCACATCAAACGTGGCGGTAAAATCTGGATACGTGTGTTTCCTGACAAGCCTATTACTCAAAAACCTTTAGAAGTCCGTCAAGGTAAAGGTAAAGGTAGCGTTGAATATTGGGTTGCCCAGATTCAACCAGGTAAAATCCTGTTTGAAATGGAAGGCGTATCACGTGAATTAGCGATGGAAGCATTCGACCTGGCAAAAGCCAAATTACCTTTCAAGGTAATGTTTGAAGATCGAAAGGTGATGTGATGAAAAAGAATGATGAATTAAGAAATATGTCTGCTAGTGAGCTTAACGATGAACTGCTTAGCCTCAGACGCGAGCAGTTTAAACTGAGAATGAAAAGAGCTAATGGAACGCTTGAAAAGCCGCACCTTATCACTCTTATCAGAAAAGCCGTAGCGCGTGTGAAAACTATTATCGCTGAAAAGGTTGGAAAGTAACATGTCGAATAGCGAAGCAAAAGGCAGAACAATGGTTGGCAAAATCGTTAGTGATAAAATGCAGAAGACCATTGTTGTTTTAGTAGAAAGAACCGTAAAACATCCGAAATATGGCAAAATCATGAAACGTAGAACTAAACTGCATGCTCATGACGAAAATCAGGTCGGAAAAATTGGAAATATGGTAAAAATACGTGAAACTCGACCTCTGTCTAAAACAAAATGTTGGGAATTAGTAGAAGTTATTTCCTAATATACAGCAATTGACTTTTAAAATACCAAAAGGGTTGATATAATCAGCAACCTTTTTCTGGTCGAATTTAGAGCTGGAGATTAAAATGATACAAATGCAGACGGTGCTCGATGTTGCAGATAACAGCGGAGCACGCAAAGTGATGTGTATCAAAGTGCTTGGTGGATCACACAGACGCTATGCTCGTGTCGGTGATGTAATTAAGGTAAGCATTAAAGATGCAATCCCGCGCAGTAAAGTAAAAAAAGGCGCGGTTATGAAAGCTGTTGTTGTTAGAACAAGGCAGGGTGTACGTCGAGATGATGGTTCGTTGATCCGTTTTGATGGTAATGCAGCAGTGCTGCTTAACAACCAAAATGAGCCCATCGGAACTCGTATTTTTGGCCCAGTAACCCGTGAGTTAAGAGAGCGATTTATGAAGATTATCTCTCTTGCCGCAGAAGTATTGTAAGAGGGTAAGCTATGAAACGTATCCGATCTGGTGATACAGTTATTGTTATCGCTGGTAAAAGTAAAGGCCATATAGGTAAAGTAACACGTGTATTTGGTGATTTAGTTGTCGTTGAAGGCGCTAACTTGATTAAAAAACACGTTAAACCTAATCCTCACCTTGAAATCAAAGGCGGCATCATTACAATGGAAGCACCATTCCATATTTCTAATGTTGCAATTTACAATCAAGATTCAAAGAGAGCTGACAAAGTAGGTTTCAGATTCATTGATAAAGATGGCGTATCTAGAAAAGTAAGATACTTTAAATCAACCAATGAGCTGGTCGACTTGGTCTAAATTAGGTGATGCAAATGGCAAGACTTAAAGAATATTATAAAAGCAATGTAGTCGACATGATGATGAAAAAATTCGGCTACAAAAGCGTTATGCAGGTTCCTCGTATTCTGAAGATTACCCTTAACATGGGTGTCGGTGAAGCCGTCGGGGATAAAAAAGTTATGGGCCATGCTGTTGATGACATGACTTTAATCGCTGGCCAAAAACCAGTGATTACAAAAGCCAGAAAATCAATTGCAGGCTTTAAAATTCGTGAAGGCTGGCCTATTGGTTGCAAAGTGACTTTAAGAAACGAGCGCATGTACGAATTTTTAGATCGTTTAATCAGTATTACACTACCTCGTGTACGCGATTTCCGCGGTCTGAATCCTAAATCGTTTGATGGAACCGGTAACTACAGCATGGGATTATCCGAGCAAATCGTGTTTCCTGAAATTGATTTTGATAAAACTGATGGTATACGTGGTTTGGATATCTGTATCACTACTAGTGCTAAAACCAATGCAGAGGCAAAAGCTTTATTAGAAGCATTTAATTTGCCGTTAAAAGACAGAGAAAAACATTAAAGAAGGGTATATATTGTGGCTAAAAGATCAATGCTCGAACGAGAAAAAAAGCGTTCCAGACTTGTAAACAAATATAGAGAAAGACGTAATGAATTAAAGGCAATCATCAAATCTTCGGATGATTTTGATGCCGTAATGGACGCTCAGTTGAAACTGACGAAGCTGCCTGTTAATTCAAATCCTGTTCGACATAGTACTCGATGCCAACAGTGTGGACGTCCTCATGCGGTTTACAGAAAATTCGGTTTATGCAGAATTTGCCTGAGACAGCAGTTAATGACTGGTAATGTTACTGGTGGACGTAAGTCTAGCTGGTAAGGAATCTATTGGAGAAAAAGTGTGAGTATGCATGATCCTATAGCGGATATGCTGACAAGAATCAGAAATGGTCAGCTAGCTAAACATCCGAGTGTTACCCTCAATTCATCCAAATTGAAAGAGGAAATTGCTCGGGTACTGAAAGAAGAAGGTTATATTGCAGATTACAGCGTAGAGACTTTGCAAAATAATTTGAGTGAAATGACAATTAACCTGAAATACTATCAGGGTCGCGCTGTTATCGAGCGTATTGCCCGTATTAGCCGCCCAGGGTTAAGAGTTTATAAATCATGTAAAGAACTATCATCTATCCCCGGTTTTGGAATAGCGATACTGTCAACATCTAAAGGTGTGATGACGCATGCTAGCGCTAAGAAAAACTGTGTTGGTGGCGAAGTTCTTTGTGAAGTTGCTTAATCGTAGCGGGGTATATTATGTCAAGAGTAGCTAAAAAGTCAGTTATACTACCTGCTAACGTTGAGCTAACAATCAATAAAACTGAAATGATTGTTAAAGGCCCTAAAGGTCAATTGACAAAGCATTACAATAAGCTGGTAAATATTTCTAAAGATGAAGCAGATTCAAAAGCGATTGTCTTTTCTCCTGCTTCAGAAGACGACCAAACTGGTTGGGCTCATGCAGGAACTGCAAGAGCGAACCTGCAAAACATGGTTATTGGTGTTACTAATGGTTTTGAAAGAACTCTCGAGCTTGTCGGCGTTGGTTACCGTGCACAAGCAAGCGGTAAAACAATTACTCTGAGTTTAGGATATTCACATCCTATCGAGTACGCATTGAAAGAAGGCGTTACTGCTGAGACCCCTAACCAGACGACACTTATTATCCGTGGCACTGACAAGCAAATTTTAGGTCAAATTGCTTCTGAAATACGTGCATTAAGAAAGCCTGAGCCTTACAAGGGTAAAGGTGTCAAATATGCTGGCGAGCGTATTGCGCGTAAAGAAGCCAAGAAGAAATAGGGTTTAAATATGAATAAACATTTAGCACGTAAACGACGTGGTTTAAAAACCAAGGCAGTTCAAAGATCTGCTAAAGCACGTCTGGTTGTTACTAAAAGTAGTCAACATACTTCTGTTCAACTCATAACTTTCGGTGAGAAGGGTGATGTTGTTCTGGCTGCATGTTCAACTTTAGAATCTGCGTTACGAGGCGCAAAAGGTACAAAAGTTGAAAAAGCTCAACAAGTAGGCAAACTTATTGCTGAACGTGCCAAAGCTGCCAACGTATCGGAAGTTGCTTTTGATCGATCTGGTCATGCGTATCATGGGCGCGTTAAAGCACTGGCTGAAGGTGCACGTGAAGCTGGTTTGATTTTTTAAGGAATGGCAATGGCATTTGATGAAAATAAAATGAGTGATGGTTACCAGGAAAAACTGGTATCAGTTACTCGAACTGCAAAAGTAGTTAAAGGTGGCCGCGTATTCGGTTTTGCTGTTCTGGTTGTTATCGGAGACGGTAAAGGTCGTGTGGGTTATGGTCGTGGTAAGGCTCGGGAAGTTCCTATTGCTATACAGAAAGCGATGGATCAAGCTAGAAAGAACATGACTTATATTCCTTTAAATGGTACAACTATTCATCACGAAATTACCTGGAATTATGGCGCTTCTAAAGTATTTATGAAGCCTGCCAGCGAAGGTACCGGAATTATTGCCGGTGGCGCGATGCGTGCAGTACTTGAAGTTTTGGGCGTACAAAATATTCTGGCAAAAAGTATTGGTTCTACCAACCCAAGCAATATTGTTAGAGCAACAATCGGTGCATTGACTAATATTGGTACTCCAGACTACGTCGCTGCGAAACGCGGTAAAACCGTTGAAGAAATTATGGCAGAGTAATTATGAGTAAAAATATTAAAATTACCCTCGTTAAAAGCACTATAGGGCGTAAGCCAAAGCATATCGCAATTGTCCGTCAATTGGGTTTAGGTAAAATGAACAGTTCAGTTGTTCATGCTGACATTCCTGCGATACGTGGTTTGGTTAATGCTGTGAGTTATTTATTACACGTCGAGGAGTGTGCGTAATGAATTTGAATACACTATCTCCGGATCCAGGTTCAAGACCAGCCAAGAAGCGTCTGGGACGTGGTATTGGTTCCGGCCTTGGTAAAACAAGCGGTAAAGGTCATAAAGGTCAGAAAGCGCGTGCTGGTGGTTTCCACAAGATCAATTTTGAAGGCGGTCAGATGCCAATTCAGCGTCGTCTTCCAAAAATGGGTTTTAAATCCCGCACAAGACGTTATGCTGATGAAGTGACATTAAGTGAGTTAGCGTCAATTCAGGCTGATGTAATTGATTTTGCTACCTTGCGTGAGCATGGATTGATTAACAGTGCTGTTCGTGATGTTAAAATCATCCTGTCCGGCGAAATTACCAGCCCAATCAAAGTGAGAGGCCTGCGTGTTACTAAAGGTGCGCGTGCAGCTATCGAACAGGTTGGCGGCAGTGTAGAAGACTGACTATGACTATCCATAAGCAACCAGCTAGCCAATCTAAAGGTGGATTGGCTGAGTTAAAAGCCAGACTACTTTTTGTAGTACTCGGCATACTAGTTTACAGGCTCGGTGCTCATATTCCAGTTCCAGGACTTGATCCGCAGAAACTCGCCAATTTTTTTGGCGAACAGCAAAATACTATATTTGGTCTGTTTAATATGTTTTCTGGTGGAGCACTTTCTCGGGTAACGGTGTTTGCTATTGGGATTATGCCTTATATTTCAGCATCGATTATTATTCAATTGTTCGCTGTTGTTTCACCCAAGCTTGAGCAATTGAAGAAAGAAGGCGAGTCCGGAAGACGTAAAATTAACCAGTATACTCGATACCTGACTCTGGTATTATCGATATTTCAATCGTTGGGTATGGCCAGATGGTTGGCTGGACAGCATATAGCGCTTAATCCGGATTTCTTTTTTTACTTTACCTGTGTCGTTACTCTGGTAACCGGGACAATGTTTATAATGTGGCTTGGCGAACAGATTACTGAAAAGGGTGTTGGAAATGGTATTTCCCTCATCATCTTTTCCGGAATTGTCTCAAGCATGCCAGGCGCCATTGCTTCTGTATTCCAGCAAGTACGCGAAGGGCAAATGCAGGCCCTGACACTGATTTTAATTGCAATAATAGTGGTATTGGTCACTGGTTTTGTAGTCTTTATGGAAAGAGCACAGCGCCGCATTAGAGTAAACTATGCGCAGCGCACTCATGGCCGTAAAGTGTATGCTGCACAGACAAGCCATTTGCCTTTAAAAATTAATATGTCAGGTGTAATACCGCCTATCTTTGCATCAAGCATCATATTGTTGCCAGCTACACTGGCTCAATTTTTTGCTAAAAGCAAGGGTATGAGTTGGCTTTCTGACGTTGGTATGGCGCTCTCTCCAGGGCAGCCCCTGTATCTTATAGTTTACGCGGTAGCGATCCTGTTTTTCGCTTTTTTCTACGCTGCTTTGGTATTTAATCCAAAAGATACTGCAGATAATTTGAAAAAATCAGGTGCGTATATTCCTGGAATACGTCCAGGTGAGCAGACAACACGGTACATCGATTCTGTAATGACAAGACTTACATTGATCGGTGCCCTTTATTTAGTGTTAGTTTGTTTATTACCGCAAATTTTAATGTATACCTGGCATGTACCTTTTTATTTTGGCGGAACTTCACTGTTAATTATAGTTGTTGTGATTATGGATTTTGTTGCGCAGGTTCAAGCGCACTTAATGACACAACAGTATGATTCATTGATGAAAAAGGCCAATTTCAAAGGCACTAAATTGCCTGGTCTTTTATGATTATTATCGGAGTTATGAATGAAAGTTAGAGCATCAGTAAAACGCCTTTGCCGTAATTGCAAAATTATTAAGCGCGATGGCATTGTACGTGTAATTTGCAAAGAGGCACGACACAAACAGAAGCAAGGATAAATCCTTGCTTGATTTTGGATCAATAAAATAGTATTCTTCTGTCCCTTTCTGGCAGAGCAAAATAACGTACGGAGAGATTAATGGCTCGTATTGCAGGTGTAAACATACCGGATAACAAACATGTCGTCATTGCTTTGACGTCAATTTATGGAATTGGCAAAACAACATCGCTCAATTTGTGTAAAGTAATAGGAATTGAGCCCTCAACCAAAGTGTCTCAACTTTCTGAAGAGACTCTGGAAGCTTTGCGTACGGAAATTGCAAAAATGACTGTTGAAGGTGATTTACGCCGTGTTGTGACTATGAATATCAAGCGTCTGATGGATCTTGGTTGTTACAGAGGTTTGCGTCATCGTCGTGGCTTACCACTGCGTGGACAGCGTACAAAAACTAACGCTCGTACACGTAAAGGCCGTCGTAAGGGCACAACTAAATAATTATTGTAGGAAAGTAAGATGGCAAAACAACAAAAGACACGTAAAAAAGCACGACGTATGGTCACCGATGGGATCGTTCACGTTCATGCTTCATTCAATAATACAATTGTAACTTTTACTGATCGCCAGGGTAATGCTTTATGTTGGGCTACTGCCGGTGGTTCGGGCTTCCGAGGTTCACGTAAAAGTACGCCTTATGCTGCGCAGATTGCTACCGAGCGTGCTTCAGCAGTGGCAAAAGAATATGGCGTTAAATCTGTAGCGGTTTTGGTGCATGGTCCTGGACCTGGTCGCGAATCTACTATTCGTGAATTAATCGCACAAGATTTTAAAATTGTTGAAATTACTGATGTGACGGGTATACCGCATAATGGCTGTAAACCACCCAAAAAACGTCGCGTTTAAGAATCAGGAGTAATTAATGGCTAGATATCTTGGTCCAAAGTGTAAATTATCACGACGTGAAGGTACGGACCTTTTTTTAAAAAGTAATGTTCGTGATCATAAATCAAAATGTAAATCTGAAACTCAGCCAGGTCAACACGGTGCCAAAAAGCCACGTCTGAATGACTATGGTCTGCAGCTCAGAGCAAAACAGCGAATTCGCAGATATTATGGCGTGCTTGAAAAGCAATTCCGTAATTATTATAAAAAAGCTGCAAGCCAAAAAGGATCTACAGGTGAGAACCTGATGATTCTGTTAGAGCGCAGACTTGATAATGTCGTTTACCGTTTGGGATTTGCAAGCACTCGTGCTGAAGCAAGACAGCTGGTTGCTCATAAAGCGATTTTGGTTAATGATCAGGTTGTTAACATTCCATCGTATTTGGTTAAACCAGGCGATGTGATTTCTATCCGTCAAAAAGCGAAATCTCAAGGCCGTGTTTTAGCTGCTGTTGCTTTATCAGAGCAAAGAGCGGCTTGCGACTGGTTAACAGTTGATTCCAGTGCTTTAAAGGGAACGTTTGCTTCTTTACCAACTTTGAGTGACTTGACATTCGATTTTAACGTCAACCTGGTTGTGGAACTTTACTCTAAGTAAGCTCGGAGACTTGCCGAATGTATACTGAAATAAATGAAATGCTGACACCATCCGTTTTAAAGGTGAATAGTGAATCGAGAAATCATTCCAAAATCGTTCTTGAACCTTTAGAGCGTGGATATGGTCATACTCTTGGGAATGCATTAAGACGCATTCTTTTATCGTCCATGCCAGGATGGGCTGTTACTGAAGTTACTATTGCTGGTGTATTGCACGAGTACAGCACCATTGAAGGTGTACAGGAGGACGTAGTTGACATCCTGCTTAATCTGAAGCAATTGGCAATTCGTATCGGCTCTGGTGAAGAAGCAACCCTGACTCTGAATAAAGTTGGGCCTTGTGTTGTAACGGCAGGCGATATTGAGTTGTCGCAGGATCAGGAAATTGTTAATCCTGAACTGGTAATAGCAACTTTGAATGAAAATGGTAAGCTTGAAATGACGTTAAAAGTAGAGCGAGGAATTGGTTTCCATTCTACTGAGACACGTCCTGGGGCTTTTGATGAAGAGGGTACTCATAAATCTGTAGGTAAATTAAAGTTGGACAACAGCTTTTCGCCTGTCAGTAAGGTAGCTTATTTTGTTGATAGCGCTCGTGTGGAAAACCGCACAAACCTGGATAAATTGACTATCGATCTTGAAACTAACGGAACACTTGATCCGGAAGAAGCGATACGAATTTCAGCTGCTATTTTACAACGACAGCTTCATGCTTTTGTTGATATGAAATTTGAAGAGTCAAGAGCTGATAATAAAGAGCGTAATGATTTTGATCCTGTATTGTTGCGTCCGGTTGATGATCTTGAATTAACAGTTCGATCAGCTAACTGTCTGAAAGCCGAAAATATCTATTTTATTGGTGATCTGGTACAGAAAACTGAAAATGAATTGCTTAAAACACCAAATTTAGGTAAAAAATCCCTGACAGAAATTAAAGATGTACTTGCGTCACGCTCGTTATCGCTGGGGATGAAACTTGAGAATTGGCCGCCATCAAACCTTGGCGATTAATATTTAGGAGTACTATAAATGCGTCACCGTAACTCAGGCCGAAGATTTGGCCGAACCAGCAGCCATAGAGAGGCAATGTTTCGTAACATGTCTTGCTCTCTGGTTGAGCATGAACTCATTAAAACGACTTTGCCTAAAGCAAAAGAATTGCGTCGTTTTATTGAGCCATTAATTACTGTAAGTAAATCTGACTCAGTAGCTTCACGTCGTCATATTTTTGATCGCTTACGTTCTAAAGGCGCGGTAGGCAAATTATTCACGGTTTTAGGCCCACGTTATGTTGAGCGTCCAGGCGGTTACCTGCGCATCCTGAAATGCGGTTTCCGTGAAGGCGACAATGCACCAATGGCTATTGTCGAGTTGGTTGACAGACCAATGGCAAGCGATGATGCTGACGAATAGGCACTAATTGCTTGAATAAAACCCGCTCATGAGGCGGGTTTTTTTTAATACGCACATAGAAATGGAGTGTTGGGCTGTGAAGCTCAATACTCCATTGCCGAAAAGCTTGAAAAATAGGCTATAGTAATTATACTAAGCCCTTATAATAGCTAACCATGACAAACAAAATTCTATTAGCCGCTTTACTTGCTATGTATACGCTCAGCAGCTATGCCATGCGGTGTGGTACATCTTTAGTTTTAGAAGGGGATAGTAAATACTCTGTGCAGAACAAATGCGGTGATCCCCTTGCCAAAGATGTTTATCACGATCCGGTTTATATCTATAATGAATTCGGATACGCAGTTGGGATGACAACAAACAATTTTGAAGTTTGGACTTACCAGGAGTCGCCTAATGAGTTTCGTTACCAATTATTATTTCAGGACGGCGAGTTGAAATCAATTCGTACCAATCGTAGCTTTTAGCTGGGGTGTTGGGTCAAAACGAGCAGATTTCTCATTGTAAAAATGTAGGTTGGGTCATTTTGACCCAACAACTCGATCTGCAATTAAGCCGGATAGCTGGCGTTACGAACAACAGAAAAAACGGATTCATACTGCTGATAAAGCTCGGGATTATTTGAATACTCCCGAGCACGGCCTAATAATGTGATCGCAGTATCCAGTTGTTCTTCAAAGTTGTGCAACCATTGAGATTTATCCTCGCTATGCTCTAAGCCATGTGAGATAGCGTTTATTATCTGCTCGGTCAGCAGACTGGCAATGGTCTCATTCTGCAGATAATCGATTTGGGTCTTCTGTTGAGTTTTTTGCAGCTCACTCTCAGGTGCCTTACCGCTATCATCGATTAAACGCAAAAACATTATCTGATAGAATAATTTCGCTAATTGCCTGCTTTCCAACTGTAATAAAGGCTTAAGATGGCTAGGCATTGATGATTTCTGGATTGCCAGGCTATTGCGTGAGGCAGAGCTGATTAGTCCATTATATGGTTTACAGCAAAGCGATAATAAATATTTTGCTAAAGTATGCAGTCCTGCAAAATCAACTGGCAATCCCAGAGGCGCCAGAATCGTCGAACCTTCTCCACAATGATTTTTATGGCCGTGTTGAGCGTCATTAACTGACGGTCTGGCTATGTCATGTAATAATAAGCTGATTACCAGATCCTTCGGCAGTCCAACCTGAGCCGCAATTTTTCCAGCCTGGAGGGCGTGCTCTCTTTCGGTAACATTTTCCTGATCGCAGGTTTGCTCATAGGGTTTCTGAGCTAACTGATTATTGAGCACATCAATTATCAGACCAATGTAACATGCAATTTTAGTTTCCAGATTTTGGGCTGGTTCTGGCAAACAGCTTAAACTGGTCTGATTTACCGGTAGAATTGGATGTGGTGCGGTTAGCAAGACCGTGATATCGCTTTCAAGGGCAACCCGGTTAATTTGCGGATGCTCTTTGAGAAAATCGATAGCTGAATATTCGCATGCAGCAATTGGGGCGCAGTAACCTGCTTGTTGTAACAGGAACAACAAGTCATTAAAGGCCGGAAAACAGCTGAAATAATCCATTAACTTCACGTTACCCGGTAAAGCAGGATTATGTGAATGCGATGTAAAGAATCTGTTACCAGATTGGGTTTGTGGCGCTTGCAGCATGTGGGTCTTCTATTTCTTAAGCAATGGCGCCAGTGTACTCAGATTTAGAGTTTGTTGTCACGAGATTCTTTAGGGAAGCATGGAAAACGTCAAAAAACTAAAACTATTAAGAAGATAAGATTTTTTTACTATGCTGTGCTAATGTTAATTATAACAGCATCACAGGAATGCATGCAGTGAATATATGGCGACAGCTTGCGGGAACATTACTATTATCTTCTATTTTGATTACTCCAGCCCAATCACAACTCAATGCTGGCGTAATCTTTTTTGACCCACCGTTGGTGATATCGGCTACCCAGGGATTTAATATCGATATGCTAAATCGTATCTGTAGCGGCATGCAGCAGCAATGCAATATTGTACAGCTTAATCTGGATGAGGTGTTTCCTGCGCTGGATGAGGGTAAAATAGATTTTTTTATGGGAGTATTTATATCGCCTGAGCGCGCGCGCAAGTACATTTTCAGTATTCCCTATATGCTCAGCCAGGGGCTCTTTATTACTTCATCCGCAAAAAATTATACTTCGGTTAGCCAGCTTAAAGGCGCGAGGGTTGGTATTATCACTGAGGAAGGCGCAGCTGGTATTTTCCATTCGTATATTCGAACCAATTACCCTGATTTATTTACTCTGGTTGAATATAAAACGACTCAGGATGTGATCAATGCCTTGAACAATCAGGACATTGATGCTGCAGTAATACACGCCACCGCAGCGAATTACTGGGTACAGAACAGCAGCGGTAATTTAAAAAATATTGGTAACGCATTTACTTTAGGGGATGGTGAAGCTGCAATAGCTTTGCCGAGCCAGAGAGATTTAATCAGAAATATTAATGTACAAATTGAAAAAATTGAAAATGATGGCGACTATATTGAGATTTATAATAATTATTTTGCAAATAGTATGTAGAGCAGCCACGAAATTTAAATACGTCTTTGCGAATGAAATGAATAGAGCCTGGTTGAGTGTCGGGTTGTAAAGCCCAACACTCCGTATCCAGAACGAAAAGGGCAGGATTAAAACGGAATATCATCATCCAGTTCTTCAAACGCATTTGGCGGCGCAGATGAGGATTGAGCAGGCGCTCTACTGGCTGGCGGCTGTTGCTGGCCATAAGCCGGTGGAGCTTCGTCATAATTACTGCTTGAGCCTGGGCGGCTGTCCAGCATCTGGATATCGCTGGCTACAATCTCGGTTGTGTAGCGATCCTGGCCCTGTTGATCTTGCCATTTACGTGTACGCAGACTGCCTTCAACATAAAGTTTTGTGCCTTTGCGGACGTATTCACCAGCAATTTCACCCAACCGGTTGAAACAAACGACACGGTGCCATTCGGTTCTTTCCTGTTTGTCGCCCGTCTGCTTATCCTTCCAGGCTTCACTGGTTGCTACAGATATTGTTGCTACAGCGCTGCCGTTAGGTAAATATCTTACTTCGGGATCGCCGCCTACATTACCCACGAGGATAACTTTATTAATTCCACGCGCCATTATAGTCTCCTGTATGCGATAGTTGATAGAGGATTATACCCAATAAACTTGAAAATGCTATGCTTTGGTTAATCGCATTGTCAGCGCAATAATAAGCCAAATCAGCCCTAGCGCCGCGTTCGCAAAGAAAATGCCATTGATGCCTGATAATTGATAAAGTAAGCCTGCAGCCGAGCCACCGGCAAATATGCCAAGAAACTGACAAGTTGAGTAAACGCCGATTGCCGTTCCCTTACTGTTTTTGTCCGCTTGACGCGAGATTAAGGATGGCAGATTAGCTTCCAGAAAATTAAAAGCGATAAAATAACCGGTCATCAGCAAGCAAAATGCCGGCCAGGCGTTATTATAAAACGCCAGTAAAAACTGGCACAGGGCAGTGAGGCCGACAGTCGCCAGGAAAATCACTCTGGTTTTATGCATCTTTTCAGCCAGCAAAATCAGCGGCAGCATGGCAATAAATGAAAAGATCATAAGCGGCAGGTAAAAATGCCATTGCTGGGAAATTATACCTTGATTAACGGCCTTTTTTAACAGGAAAGGAATTGCATAGAATGTTGCAGTTAAAATGGCATGCTGGAAAAAAATACCGGCATTAAGCCGCTGCAGATTTTTATTTGTCAATACAGGCTTCAACAGGACAGCTTTGGTTTCACTGTCGGCATGAAACTCTTCCCGTTCCGGATTAGGAATTACAGTGTGTAGTAAAACCAGGCCGGCTATTGCTAAAAACAGGGTCAGGATAAAAATGCCTGCCAGGCCATAGTGGTGGGTTATAGCCGGACTTATCACCATCGCCAGACTAAATGACATGCCAATGGTCATGCCGATAACAGCCATTGCTCTGGTTCGTTGTTGCTCAGTGGTCAGATCGGCAAGCAACGCAATCAAAACGCTGCCGACTGCACCCATTCCCTGTAGAATTCGGGCGATAATCATCCCATAAATTGAGTGCGTCAGTGCGCCGACCAAACTGCCGATAGCAAACAGAGTAAGCCCAATTGTAATCATTTTCTTTCGGCCATAACGATCGGACCATAAGCCGAAAGGCATTTGCAAAATACCCTGGCTTAAACCATAACTGCCCAGTGCAATGCCGATTAAAGCCGGAGTGGCGCCAGACAGGCCCTCGGCCAACACTGAAAAAACGGGGATAAGCATAAACAAACCGAGCATGCGGAATGAGAAAAGCGCAGCAATAGGAAAAACACTATTTGACCAGGTTGATTTCATTAAAGTCTGATTGTGATGCAAGAAAATATTGTGATGGTACAAAGTTGACGACATTGAGACAAGTTATTTATGTACTTTATCGCAATTTTGTGACCTTGCCCGAGGCTATAAAGTATGTTAAAAGTCAGCCCAACACACGTTAATTGAGGTAAATAATGAGTCAACCTTTTGCAGGTAAAACTGCTCTGATTACGGGCGGAGCCAGAGGCATAGGCAAAGCAACTGCATTAAAGCTGGCTGATGCCGGTTGTGATGTGGCAATCGTCTATTACAACAGTTCTGATGAAGCAATGATGCTGGTTGAAGAAATCCAGAGTAAAGGCAGAAAAGCCATTGCCATTCAGGCAAATGTGGCTGATCACGAGTCTGTGAAGGAAATGTATCAGCAGTTTAAAGAACATTTCAACCATCTTGATTTTCTGGTTAGCAATGCGGCAAGCGGTGTATTAAAACCTGCACTGAAAATGTCCACCAAGCACTGGCGCTGGTGCCTCGAAACCAATGCGCTGGCATTGAATCACCTGGTATCGGAAGGTTGCGATCTTATGCGTAAGGGCGGCAGGGTAATTGCGCTGTCAAGCCTCGGGGCACAACGGGCAATTCCTAATTACGCTTTTATTGGCGCCTCCAAAGCGGCGCTGGAAGCCCTGGTACGTTCATTAAGCCTTGAAATGGCTGCCTATGGCGTTACCGTAAATACAGTGTCTGCCGGTGTGGTTGATACTGATGCCCTGAAACATTTCCCCAACCGTGAACAATTGCTGGATGAATATCAGTCACGCTCACTGGGCGGCCGGCCGTTAATGCCTGCGGATGTTGCCAACGCCGTTTATCTGCTGTGCCTGCCGGAGGCAGCAATGATTACCGGACATACTTTGTTTGTGGATGCGGGTTATAGCCAAATCGGCTAGCTCACGGTCAAAAAACTGTGGTATACTCCGAGCCTTAAATTTTTAGCGAGTTCTGAGGATAAAACATGAATGTAGAAAGCGTTTACCCGAAAGTCAGGGAAATTATCGCTGATGTACTGGTTATTGATGAAGACGAAATTGCCCTGAATAGCCGGTTAATTGCTGATTTGGGGGCTGAATCAATCGATTTTCTGGATTTGGTATTTCAACTTGAAAAAGAGTATGGCATTAAGATCCCGCGCGGTCAATTGGAAAAAAATGCCCGCGGCGCTCTGGCTGAAGACGAATTTGAAAAAGGCGGCGCATTAACGCCAGATGGTATGGAAGCATTAAAAAACTACCTGAGTGAAGTGCCTGCCGAACATTTCAAGGCAAATCTGAAGGTCAGCGAAATTCCCATGCTGTTTACTGTTGAGACGTTCTGCAAATTAGTAATCAGCGCTGTTAACGAAAAAAATGCTGAAACAGTAGCCTGATGCGCTTTTTATTTGTAGACCGTATTCTGGAAATGATCCCCGGTAAATTAGTCCGGGGTATAAAACATATCACAGCAGATGATGTGTATCTTACCAGTGACCATCGGGGCTATGCCTGTTTTGCGCCTTCCCTGATTGGTGAAACATTGGGGCAGCTTGCTGCCTGGAATGTTATGCTGTCTAATGATTTCACTCGCCGGCCAGTTGCCGGCGTCGTTTCCAGTGCCCGTATGCATAGACCTGCCTACGTGGGTGATATGCTATTGCTTGAGTCGATTATCGATGAGCTTGATGGACAGGCGGTGCAGTACCATAGTACGGCTTGGGTTGGCGGTGAGGAAGTGTTCTCGATTGATGGGGCGCTCGGACCGTTGTTGCCAATGGCGGACTTTATTGACAGCGAACAAATTCGCGCCCAGTTTGCTGAAATTGATCGTGCCGGCGACTGGCAGACTGCCAGTCAGATTCCAGCTGCTCAGGAGCTAGTTCCGTTTAGCCAGATTGCCATGCATATCCCATTGCAGTTTGATCGCGTGGTTCAATGTACGCCTGGCCAATCAATCAGCGCCGAAAAACGGGTGACCCGCAGCGCGGCCTATTTTCCGGATCATTTTCCCCGTAAACCGGTGTTGCCAATGACGGTGTTGCTGGAATGTAAGCGTAATCTTGCGCAAACTTTTCTCCAGAAATCGGGGTTGGCGGATAATTATCAGGTCAGTGAACTGCGCAAAATAAAAATGAATGAATTTGTAATGCCGGGCGATGTTGTACAAAGCCATGCGGTAGTCCAACAGCATAATGAACAGGAACTTGTCCTGCGTTATCGCAGTGAAGTCAATGGCAAGCGAGTCTGTGTCGTTGATGCGGTAATGACTGCAAGAGGGTAAAAATAATGAGTAAAAGACGTATAGCTATAACCGGGTTAGGTGTTGTATCGCCGCTGGGTCATGACACCCGTTCAACATGGCAGAACCTGCTTGCAGGTCATTCCGGGATTGCCGGGATTCAGCAATTTGACGCATCTGCATTTCCAACCCGGATTGCGGCGGAAGTTAAAAATTTTACTCCAACTGTGGCTGCGACGGGCAGGCACAACCGTTTCGCAATGGCATTTACTCAATATGCCCTTGAAGCCGCGCAACAGGCTTTTGACGATGCAGGGATCATGCCGCAGAAACATGATGCCAGGCGTTGGGGCGTTGTCGCCGGAAGCGGGATGATGACCGCTGAATTTGAATACCTGCAGCGCTTTCAACAAACCTGCGCCGCCGAGGGCACGCCGGATTGGCAGCAACTTCAGCAACACACGAATTCATTTTACCGATTGGACGATTTTGGCAAGACGACCTCAAACTCCGGACTGTCTTTATTAATTCAGCAATTTGGCATTGAAGGCTATGCGACTTCTGTACATACCGCATGCGCTTCCGGCGGCCAGGCATTAGGGCTTGCCATGCAGGCGATTCGCCGCGGCGAGGCTGATTTTATGCTGGCAGGCGGTTTTGACTCCATGATTAATCCGCTAGGCTTATCAAGCTTCTGCCTGTTAGGCGCCTTATCCACTTATAACGATACGCCAACTACCGCCAGCCGCCCATTTGACAAAACCCGTCATGGCTTTGTCCTGGGTGAAGGGGCTGCGTTTTTGATTCTGGAAGAATGGAGCAAGGCCAAGGCACGCGGCGCGAAGATTTATGCCGAGCTTGCCGGCGAAGGCAACTCGTTAAGTTCCTATCGGATTACCGATTCTCATCCTAACGGCGATGGCGCCATTCAGGCAATTGAACGGGCTATTCGTGATGCGGGAATTTCTGCAGGCGATGTTGATTATATCAACGCGCATGGTACATCCACCAAGATGAATGATTTGAGTGAAACCAATGCAATTAAAGCTGTTTTTGGTGAAAGCGCCTATCGCTTGCCTACCAGCTCTACAAAAAGCCAGACTGGTCACCTGATTGCAGCAGCCGGCGCTTTGGAAGCAGTACTGTCGGTTCTATCCATAGAGCATGCCCTGATTCCCCAGACTGCCAATCTGACAACCCCTGATCCGGATTGCGACCTTGATTATGTCACTGAAGGACCTCGGGAAAAATCATTAGGGGTGGTATTATCCAACTCATTTGGATTTGGCGGCTCTAATAGTTGCTTACTATTTAAACACCCTGAATTTGGAGATGCAGGCAATGAGTAATCGCGTCTTTATTACCGGCTTAAGCGCACTGACGGCTTGCGGCGAAAATGCTGATCAGACCTGGGATGCAATACAGGCTGGCACTTCAGGTATTGCTGAAATCAATCACTGGGATTTAACCGATTGGCCTACCAGGCTCGGTGGAGAGTTGAAAAATTTTCAGCCGGCGAAAATGTTGCCTGATCGTAAATTGATAAAAGTCATTTCCCGTCAGGATGTGATGGGAATCAATGCTGCGGTTCAGGCGGTAGAGCACAGCGGCATGATTGCTTATCGCGATAGTCTGGCTGACAGTACCGGATTTAATGACAATACCGGCGTTTATGCAGGCTCTCCTGGCAACAAGTATTTTCAGCAATATGATTTCCTGCCGTTGCTGGCCAAGTCCAATGGCGATATGACGCGTTTTGCCGAGCAGTTATTTGATGAAGTACACCCCATGTGGCTACTGCGTATACTGCCTAATAATGTGTTGGCTTATACCGGGATAACCTATGGTTTCAAAGGTCCTAACCACAATGTAACCAACCATGCCGCTGGCGGCACGCAAGCTATTATCGAGGCATACCATGCTATTAAAAGCGGACAGGCTGAGCGGGCGGTTGTCGTTGCTTACGACATGGGAATAGAACCACAGGCAATGTTTTATTATGATCGCCTGGGAGTACTCAGCGGCCGTCATCTAAAGCCTTTTGATAAGGATCACGATGGTACGATTCTGGCTGAAGGGGCGGCTGCTTTAGTCCTGGAGAGCGAAGCAAGCGCCCGGGAGCGTAATGCCGTGCGCTATGGCGAGATTGCCGGCGGTTTTTCAGCAAGTGAAAATGCTGGTTTGTTCTCGTTGGATAATAGCGGGGAGGCACTGGCTGGCGTAATTGAAAAAACGTTGGCAGGACTCGAAATTTCTGCAGCGGAAATTGACTTGATTGTATCCCATGGTAATGGTAATAAGGCTTCTGATGACAGTGAAGCTTATGCGATTAATTCATTGTTCGGTGGCTATAACACACCCGTCACTGCTTTTAAATGGTCTATGGGGCATACTTTGTGTACCTCGGGCGTGCTTGACACGGTATTGACCGCCTATTCCCTGCGCAACCGTTGTATTCCTGGAATTGCTAACCTTGAGCAGAAGTCGGCGTCTGCTTCAACGCTGAATATTAGCGCAAGTAACCGCGAATTAGCTGACAAGATAAACCACGCGGTTATGATTAATCGCGGTTTTGCCAGTATGGATGCCTGTCTGGTGATCAAATCCTGTGAATAATGACACGGTAGAAAAAATCAATCAGCTGCGAGTGAGCTGGGCGGGCCGTCTGGTGCACCGCCTGTTGCCGTACCGAAAAAAAGTCGTAATGGCCAATATCGAGCAAGTGTTTGGGGAGCAGTTAAATCAGACGCAGAAAAAGCGGCTGGCTCAGGCGTTTTATTCGCATTTGGCAACTTCAATAAAAGAAGCTGTGCAATTGCGCTTTATGAGTGAGGCGCGCTTACGTGATCTGGTGGAAGTGCGGGGCCATGAGCGGTTGCTGGAAATCGCTGCGCAAAATCAGGGTGTTCTGGTTTTAACTGGTCATTTTGGTAATTGGGAATTTGCACCGATTGGCGGCATTTTGAATTTTAAAGAATTTCAGGGCCAGTTCCATTTCATACGCCGTACGCTTGGTAACAAAACGATAGAGCGGATTTTATTCCGCCGTTATTATCAGGCTGGTTTAAATGTTATTCCCAAAAAAAATTCGCTGCAGCAGGTCTGCGATGCTTTGGATCAAAATCACGCTGTTGTTTTTGTACTGGATCAGCATGCGTCATTAGTTAATCGTGACGGGGTCGCTGCTGAGTTTTTCGGTAAAAAAGCAGGAACCTATCGCAGCCTGGCCAGTTTTGCCCGCCATACCGGGGTGCCGGTTGTGCCGGCAGCGGGTTATCGTTTACCGGATGGCCGTCATGTTCTTGAGTTTTTTGAACCAATATATTGGCAGGAACATGAGAATACGCAGGATGCGATCTATCATAATACGCTTGCTTATAATAAAGCGCTTGAAAAGATTATCCTGGCTCATCCTGAACAATGGATGTGGCTGCATAAACGCTGGAAGTTGAAGTAGTTAATTAACTATCCAATTGGCTTTACAGTCCCTGTTTTGGCTTACCTTAATCTGACTCCAACACCGCCGCTAGATAGCTGCTTGCCGGCCGCTCTTACTGCTATACCAGCTATAGTACCAGCAATGGCGCTATTCCCCACGGTTCCTGTACCAGCTAAACGCCCAAGCACGCCAACTGGCACGTTACGGTTCCGGGTATGGGGTTAAATTTGGTGTTATATATTCGTTAGTTTCTTTCTTAATCGTATCGCCCATCCTGGATAATTTTGTCTCATTAAAAAATAGAAAATTCCCTGTAACAGCTTTATTAACACAAATCGCGATGACATAAAAGGCAACAAGTCCAGCGATTGCAAGGGCAATATTTTTAAATAGCCGTTGATAATTTCTATGTTTTTCAAGCGTTGGTTTGGCGGCTGCAAGCAAGTCAGCGCAATTTTTGGCAAATGTTTCATGATTAATGGTTGCTGCTTCAAAGGCATTTAGCTCTCGGCTTAAATCGTCTGCCAGTTTTCGGGAAATTGCGGCATCCTTTTTATCTAAACCATCAGCGGCGCAATACAGTCTTTGGATTGTTGCCTTTAAAAGTATCCCAGGGGGTAAGGCAGCAATACATTTTTCCAATTCCTGCGCGGTTTGGGGATGGACGGTTTCATAAGCTTCTAATAACCTTGCAATAGAATCCATTGAACCATCGAAATTAATATTGGATACAAGCTCGCGATCCTGTTTATACCATTGGCGGTATAAACTCCCGCTGAAATGCGACTGATCATTTAAACGCTGAAGCAAATATTGAAGCAGTGTCCTGATCTGTTCGGGATTATTGCGGTTTATTTCAGAAAGCGAATTTATCAGGTTTGTTTGGGCCAGGGCTCGTGTGTCATTTGCAATTTTACAAATTTGTTTTGCTGCACCATAAGGCGTCAAGGCAAAGCCTGGCTTTGGTTGTTCTGTAATATAACCTGCCAAATGCAGTATTTGCATAACCGAGTGCGCACAGTTATTGCGTAGTAAGTCGTATTGTGTTTCTCTAGTTGGGTAATGGGGGAAATAAGGTGTTTTTTCTGCAGCAGCTATAAAATCATGCCAGCTTTTTGGGCTTACTGGTAATTCTATACAAACAGGCGTACCGCGTACTCGCTGATTAATTTCCAATAGATAGGTGCCGCCCCAGTCAAAGAAATATTCTTGCCGTTTATAATTGGTGTGACCCTTTTTAAAGAGGTCAAAAAATGGGTGTTCAGGAGCGATAACACGGCTGCTGCAATCCGCTTCGAAGTTTGTAGCAAGCAGGTTTAATTCCTGTTCTGACAGCGAATTCAATTCAGTTTCTTGCCATTCCCCCTCTTTATTACCATAAATAATATATTTGTTATCCTCTTTAAATAAGATAGGAATATGATTTATTCTGGCTTCGGATTTCTGACGTTGCTCATACTTCTTACATCGATTCCTGCAGGTGTAGCGGATACCGTGAGCTGGAACAGTGTTTTCTTGAAAGGATATTTTTACGGCGATGTGCCCGAATTTCAGCATGTTTAAGGGTGGGTAATAATAAACGGTGGCTTTTAACATAGTGAAATGGCATTTATTGTTTAATAATTTGTCATATTGTACTGTGTTTTGTGTTTAAGAGCAAGGAATTTACTTGGCTTTGTAACCTTTTTCCCTCTCCCCAACCCTCTCCCATATCGGGAGAGGGGGTATGGTGTTTTTCCCTCTCCCCAGCCCTCTCCCGTATCGGGAGAAGGTGTATGGTGTTTTCCCTCTCCCCAGCCCTCTCCCGTATCGGGAGAGGGGGTATGGTGTTTTCCCTCTCCCGATACGGGAGGGGGGTATGGTGTTTTCCTCTCCTGACACGGGAGAGGATGTATAATGTTCCCTCTCCCGTATCGGGAGAGGGTTTAAGTATGTAGCTGACCATCTGACACTAGTGTAGTACTCACTGATGATTGCGGTACTGAACTATTCGTTTGGAAAAAACTGCCGACATAATCAACAGCGCTTTTGAGTAGCCCGGGTTGTGCTGGCTTTCGTTCCTCTGGCAGGGTGATTTTCTCAAACTCCCCCCCATCTTCAAAATGCCGCGCTACCGGATCGCTGCTGTTTGACGCCAGCAAATGCCGGAGTTGTTCATCATTGCCGTTTCGGCTATAGAGTGCGATTAATGCATGACGGTTGGATATAATTGGATCTTTATTTTGCTCAAGCCAACGGCTGACTTCGAAGGATAAGTGGAATTTATAGGTTTCATAAAATGAATTAACCAACTCACGAGTTTTTTGTTCATTAGACTTGTCTCTGCTTAACTCAAACCGGATTAACTCGCGGTGAAGATTTTGCCAGTGACTTAATGCAGTCGGATTGCTACAGTTTTCCATAAGCTCTGCCAGAGTTTCAGTCTGAGCTGGTTCGAAAGTCGGCGGAACGGCAGCAGGCTGTCGTTTTTCATGGGGAGCCGCTTTATGTTTCTCAAACGGCTGGACAATTTGTGGCGCTTTGGGAGTAAAAAATCCCTGCCAGCCGTAAAATCCAAGCCGTTGCCACCACAGTGACCAAGAGAGAAACCAGCCTTTTTGCTGGCTTAGCGACAATTCAAATTTGGCTTCCGCTATAGCGGCTTTCACTAATTTGAGTTCTTCGGAATTTGGCTTAAGTGATTTACCGGCTTCTAAAGCGAGGTTGATGAAATCGCTATAACTTAATTGTTTTGCCAGACGTTGCAGTAATGTTTTTCCATTATAAGCAAGAAGCGTTGCTGTTAATATACCATTCAATAAATGATTATGATCGGTAAAACAATCGAAAATAACCCGGCGTTGCAGTTCAGGAACTTGAGTATAGCCAGTTAATTGCGCCAACATCTGAAAATAGGGTTGGGCCTGGCCGTTAGCCTGAAGCAGACTGAAATATTCTCCGATAAATTTTTTCAACTTCTGCTCATTGCCGCTATAAAACAGCAGAAAATAATTAAAGGTTGAAATCTGATCATAATCCTTACTGACCGCCGAAATTGGCGAATTATCCTGACAAAGGTGATTAAATGTAACGGTTTTGATCACTGCTTTAAAAGTGTTAATCACCTGATTACCTTTAGGGAGTATAATCGGCTTGTTAATACAGGTCAGATTCAACTGGCCGTCATCATAAAACAGGGAAAAATCGCCTTGAGCCGCGCAGCTGCTGACATAATCGCCAGTCAGCTCTCCGATAGTTGTGTGTACCGGGGCAAACTGGCTGTGCTCACTGAGCCGGCTTAACAGGAAAATGGTTTGGGTATCGAGCTTCATATCCTTTTTTTTGACAATACGGATGAATTCGCAGATGCAGTCAGCGAGGTTAGTCTGGCCATGTAAAAAGCGTTTGATTGCATAGACAAGGTGCGACTCCTGAACTGTAGTCAGATTTAAAAAGAAATGCGGATTATGCTCAAGCAATGATTGATAAATTGGATGGTTAGGATTTTGAGCCAACAGATTTTTAAGCAGTACAGGATATTTATCAGCAATAACAGCTAGCCCAAGATGGGCATTGGGCATAGTTGCGAAGTTAGCCAGCCAGTAATTGACAACTTTTTCTTTTTCGCTTCCCAGGCGATTAAAGAGAATTTCCAGTCTGGCCTTATTAAACAATGAGAAGTGCCTGACAGAACAAAACAGACTGGCGGCGGCTTCGGGATTGAGCTGGTTTAACATGGCGTCATTGACAAGCTGTGGCGGCAATGCTCGTATTAGCGGCGTCAGGCGCGGTCTGAGTGCGTTTTGCCCGCTTGCGATATCTCTGATAAAACTGTTTTTACCAAGGTTATCGATATAATCGTTTCTGCAAAGCAAGTGAGCGGCGAAACAGCCTCTTATCGTGGGATCAGTGATACAGGATAAAGCGATAACATCATTTGCGGTAATCATATTGGATGCCAGCAGCTTGATAAGCTGTTCCGGATTGCTGATAATCGCTGACTGGTATTTCTCAAATTTCAGCGCCTTGGTTAATAAGTCGGTTTTATTCGTTTCCGGTAATTTAAACTGTTCAATTAACCACTCCCAGCTGCCGCACATTATTTTAGCTTCACTATCGATATCCTGATGGGCAGCTACCTTGCCAAGCAGCCATTTGCTTTTTTCTTTCGGAATAGCGGCATTCTGTAATTTGCTATATAACGCGGGCAATTGATTATGCTTTGCCGTTTGATCAATTAATTTTCCCATCCAGAGTTCCTGCTCGGGGTGGATATCGCCGGTTTGCTGTAACCAGAGTGCGGCGCCTTCGGCAAAAGTGCCTGGATTACCACTAAGCAATGCTGATTGCGCCAGACTGTGGTAATAAACCTGGGGTTGATCAAGCAATACATGCGAGTCGAGTTTCTTCAGATAATGGAGAGCATGGCTTTTAGTAAGGTCACGCACGCCAGCCAGCAGCTCTTTGGTTTCCAGCTGATTATTTGCTGCCAGCAGGCTGGCATCGGCGCAAAACAGGGCGCGTCCTGTTGTGGATAACATGGCGCTGGATTTTTTCCACTCACGCAGTTCTGCTACAGGTTCAATATAAAACTGTATGTGCTGGATCAATAACGATTGTTTCAGCGTATAGCGATTAGTTTCTGAGGCGCTGGCAAGTAAGGGTTGGCAGAAGGTATTCCAGGCTGAGCCGGCAAAATAATAGAGCAATTCTTTATAGGGTTCCGGATCTCGCAATGCAGCAGTGATAACCGCTGTCGCCATGGTTTCTGATAATGGGATCTTTCTTGCAGGTATTAAACGGTTGAGGCAGCTCAACAATTGATCCCCCAACGGATTGACAGAAGCCAGGGCTGGAAGATAGCTATTCAGACAGTGAGCCAAATCACTTGTAGAGAGTCCACTGCTCTGTTGTTGTAATTCTTCAAGCCGGCCGCTATCCTGAGAGTTGTTATGATAACAGAATGCTTGGCGCCGCAGGCTATTAAACTGACTTTCAAGTATTTGCCGCCTGTTTTCAAGTTCCTGCATTTCTGACTCGAACCATTCAACATCGTATTGGCCGCTTGTTTCTTCTGGCAATAAAAATTTTGTTATATCGTTGTGGCCTTTTGCTTTGCATTCGATAACCAAGCGAAGTAATTTGGCCAGTTGCTTTAATCCTGCCCATTCAAGAATGGGTAAAATGTCGGCGTCTGGTGTGTTTTGCTTAAAGATTGTGATAAAAGAAGCCAGATCTTTTGATGAGCCTGCTTGACTATAAGTCCTGGTAAAGGCTGTGTATGCGGCCAGTTTTTTCCGAGCGGCAGTAATCTCTTGAAAAAGCGCCCTGGCAGGGAGGGCAGAAACAAGTTGGGTGAGCAGTTCGTCATTCAGGTATTTGCTTGCAAGGCTGAAAAAACAAAAATTGATCAATTGGCTTTGAAGTAAGTGGTGTTTTAGCAAGTCCTGGCTGGTTAATGCAAACTGTAATAATTGCTTTGCCCGCTCTGCCAGAATAGCTTCGGCAGCAGTATGCGAATTGTGAGTCATATTTAATGCCCGTGCAAGCTCTGCTCTGCCGACAGTTGTCGGATTTAATGACAGTAATTGCCTTGTGCCGGCGCCGGCAAACTGACGGATCAGATTATGCTCGCGCTGATAGCTTTGGCAGGCGGATGCTATCAACTCACTATGTTCTGGGATATTTACTGATTCAAGGTATTTTTGCGCCAGCTCACCAAGCTCGTGAAGGCGTTTAGCTAGTGCCGAACGAAAATCGCTTGCCCTCAAGTAATCAACGATTTCCCGATAAAGAGCAGTTTTATTAATGATATCTGAGACGGCGTTGCCTCCAGCTGAAGTAAACTCATGATGAACACCCAGCAGTACTTGAGAAATTAACGGCAGGCATACAATCCACGAGGACGAAGCCAGGATTTGGGATGGATTGTTTTGATAATCGGTCAGTGGTTTAAAAAAAACGGGTAAATGTTGCGCATCAATTAAAAATTGCAATTGATTATATATTATTCCTTGTTGAGCAGCGGGCTCAAACGATTCAATAAAACGTAAATCGATTCTCCCTTTCTGCCAGGGATTAAGTAAACCGCTCTCTGCCAGTTTATGGAGAAAATTACCTTTAGTCAGCGTTATTGGCGATTCAGGGTTTTTAAGGTAGTTAATCAGCATCTGATAGTAGCCGGGAGCATGACTAAGCGCCCGCTTCAAACCCTCTTGGGCATGGCCCGCGGCATAATTTGCCAACATGGCGAGTGCCTGAACGCTGAGTTTTATCTGTCCAAACCAATTTTCCGGCGGTATTTTTGCTCTTGCCAGATAATTAAACAGTAACTGGGTGAATGATAATTTGGCCGCGATATCAGGTTGACCGCATAATATTCGATAGAGTTGTTCCGAAGAGGTAATTTTTGCCAGCAGCTCATCTCGAATGGATTGCGGGAGTTTACCAAAATCAGGGTGGCGCATCAGATAATCGGTGTAGCGTTCCTGTCCGGGTTGTTGCAGATAGAGTTGATAAATGGCAGTGATGGGCAATGATTTGGTAATAGATGTTAGCGCATCGTGTTGAATTTCCTGCAGTGATGACGCCTTCAGCAATTGCTCGGCAACGGCCGCCCGATTTTGAGGGGTGAGCCTGTCAAACAGCATAAGGTATTGCACATAACTCATAGCAGGCGGCAGGATTAATAATTTTTTAAGCATTTCCTGAAAATCGCGCGCAGCCAGCAAATGCGTATTAAAGGAAAAATTAATCCCTTTTAACAAAATATGGGTTAATTGCTGGAACAGGATTTCGTTTTCACGAGGGTCCTCCAGACAGGATAAAAACAGCCTGCCAAACAACGGTTCGTTAAATAGCCCTTCCAGCCAGTCTGGATGATGCAGGATTAAAGACAGAAACTGCCCTTTACATGCAATGGCAAGCTCTGTTTCATGAGCAATAATATTGAGAAACATTTGCATGATTTGCCTAATCAGCGGTAAATCATGCGCTGTTGTCAGCGGCAAAGGTAATAATACCGAAATAAGGCCGATGAAACTTCGGATCGGCAATCGGGTTGTGAACAGGAGAGGAATTGTCCGGTTGATAAAATCCTGTTTTGCCTGATCATCTGCCAGGCTGTTTAAAATGGCTTGCCCCAGGTCGAACTGCTGATTGTCACGGCAGTTTAAGCGATATAACTCAGGCAAATAATCTTTCAGGCAGGGGAGAGCGCACAGCTGTTCAAGAAAATCTGCCTTTTGCGGTAAAGTATGGAGTAACTCATTTAATGCGTTGACATCAGGATGCTGGTGGGCCATGAGCAAAGGCAGCCAAGAGGCAAAGC
The DNA here is from genome assembly GCF_042649825.1 of Legionella dresdenensis. Taxonomy (NCBI): domain Bacteria; kingdom Pseudomonadati; phylum Pseudomonadota; class Gammaproteobacteria; order Legionellales; family Legionellaceae; genus Legionella; species Legionella dresdenensis. Next base: position 31,421 of record NZ_JBHSAB010000010.1, read on the forward strand.
GGGCGACAAGCGTTTTATCATCCAGAACGCTGGCCAGAGCGCTGAGATCACTTACTGTCAGTTCGGGTAGTGTGCTGCTGAAATGGTTAAGCGAGGCGATCAGTTGGCCAAGCCGAGGTTTAATCATTTCATTCTGATAGTTATTTCTGGCCGCAATTACTGCTTTGATAAAGCTTGTCGTTTTACTCGCGTCCTGAAGATTGAGACACTCTGAAATTTTAAGCCAGTTACTTTCTGTTTCAACCTGCAAGGAGTATGGCAGGATACCAACATAGACTGCTTCAGGTGTGGAAATAAGAGCCTGCGCTTTAATTTGGGTTAAATATAATGCACTTTGAGCCGGATCTTTATCCCGCACCTGACATGCTACGGTAGCTAGCAAATTATCAAAATAATCCGGCTGACCTAATAGTTTAATGAACGATTGCCATGTCGGCTGATCAGAGGATTGGGCTAGTAAACTCATCAGGGAGTTTTGCAGTGCCTGATAATTTTGTTTGCCATTGACTTGCAGTTTAGCTGCCGCAGATTCAATATTTTTAAGGAGAGTAGCCAGTTTTTGAGGGTCTGAGCGAAAATGATATATTAAGTTATGTACAATCTGAGCGTAATCACTAATCTTAGTCATATTAAGCACCCTGATAAAATAAATCTCATTTGTTATGTACCAATTTCTGACTGGTTCGCACAGCTCGGCAAAACAACCTGGCCGGAGTAACAATGCCTGAATCAATTCGGAGCTATGATCGTGCTCAATCCATTGATGAATGGCGTCATTTGCGGCTTTACTTTTCAGGCGGGAACAAAAATGAAGCAATAACGCATCAAATATGGGGCGGTACAGCGGGTTCTCGCTGCTTTTTTGCAGCAACAAGTGAAGTAATTCCAACAGTTTCTGATCCGGAATGATTGTTAAATTGATCAGCAATAACTGATGGAGCGTGTAATTGTTAAGGATTAAGAAAATGAGGCTGTCAGCATTTTGCAACCTGTGAGTCAGGATGAGGGCATACTGGGAGGCAGGTGCTTGCAAACGTTGCATATAACAGCATAATTCCGAGATGAAGGAATCGGATAATGGTGTGGCAATGGCGATAATTTCATCAGGCTTTGATTGTTTGAGTAATTGATAATAATGAGGAATAAGCAGATTAATTGAGCAGCCTGCCTTCATCAGTTCGCTCAGCCAGAGTGCTTGTGTGTGTTTATGTATCGCTAACTGGCTGCAAATACGCGTAATCAGGTCCGGGTAGTTAAGTAGTTTAGCGCTTAATTCAGTAAAAAATGACGGCTGCCCCGGTTGCAGCATGGTTTCCTTGAGGCGGGAGAAATAACTGTCTGCCAACTGGATTTTCGCATGCTCGGGCTGCTGATAAATTGTTGTCATAAAAGCAAGAAATTCAAGCAGTTGCTGGTTATTAAAACTTGCTAATAATAAGCCGGATACTGATTTGTTAAGATAGGCGCTCCCGGTTAAGTAACTTTTGGCAAGGGTGCGCTCAGGCGAGTCATTAGAAATTAATTGCTGAAGGACTTTCGAGTCTGATTCGTGATCTTTATAAAGCCTGTCGATGAATTGGACGATAGCCAGCGGATTGCCAGTATGATGATTAGCGATATAGCGTTGTATCAGCCGGGATCTATCAACGCCCGGCTGTTCGAACAACCAGTGCAATGCATCATGAGCCAGCCGATTAAATTGGCTGTCATTCCAGTCATAGTGGCCCTTACTGTCAAGCAGCTCATTAATCAGCGCCGTTTTTCTTTCGGAATTTTCTTCTGCCATGTGGATTCGGGTGAGCATTAGCAGATTGGCAAGTTCGGGATTTTGAATGACCAGATTGCGATAAGTTTCCTGAGTTTGTGCGGCTCTCGCCGCTAACTCAATAAGCAGGCGGCGGAAATTAGCCAGATGAGTTTGGCGAAGTCCAATCGAATGCTTATCTTCCTGATTGGCATACAGGGCTGCTGTTTCCCTGAATTTGAATAATAGTTTCGTTATTTTTCCGAGACGGCATTTACGTAATTCCGCAATTTGCTTCTCGTTTAGTTTTTCTAAGGGAAGATCCGCCAGCAGTTCATCTACTATGTCAGCAGCCATGCAAAACTCCTTGTAAAATCAATATTTCAGGCTATTTCTGCCAAAATCCTCGGGTGAATAGAATGAGCAGGGAAAATATTTCCAGCCGGCCTGCGATCATGGCGAAAATTAATACCCATTTACTTCCCTGGTTTAAATTGGCAAAGTTTGTACTGATTGCGCCAATTCCAGCGCCAGCATTGGACAACCCGGCAATAATGGCTGAAAAGGATGTGATAAAATCATTGCCCAAGGCCATAAACACAATCACTAACAATAGATATAAACCGATATACGCAGAAATAAAAGCCCACATCGATTGCAAAATCTGTTCAGGCAGACAGTGTCGGCCAAATTTAAGCGGTGCGATGGCATGAGGATGGAGCAGACGAGTCATTTCGCGTTTGCCCTGTTTGAAAATAAGTAACGCCCGTATTATTTTAATTCCGCCGCTGGTTGAGGCAGCGCAACCGCCAATCAAGGCAAGTAAAACAATAAGCAATGGCAGGAAAGTAGGCCAGCTGCCAAATGTTTCTGAAGTAAAACCGGTAGTTGTTGCCATGGAAATGACATTAAACAGGCTTTTAACTACGGTATGATGATTGGCTTTAAAAAAGCCATAGCAGATAAGGCATACCGCAACCGTGGCGGTTGCGAAAAAAAGAAAGCCGATATAGCAGCGGAATTCTTCATCTTGCCAATAGTGTTTTAATGAGCGTTTTTTAAAGGTAAAAAAATGCAGGGCAAAACTGGTTCCGCCGAGCAGCATAAAAAGGCTGGCGACCAGTTCAATGCTGCTGCTGTGATAATAGGCAAAGCTGTTATCGTGCATTGAGAAGCCGCCAGTCGAAACAGTAGCAAAACTTTCTCCCAGCGCGTCAAACCAGTCCATGCCACAACCCCAGTAGCCCAGCATGCAGAGCAGGGTCAGCAATACATAAATTGACCATAATGCTTTTGCGGTCTGGGCTATGCGCGGCGTAAGCTTGCTGTCTTTCATGGGACCCGGTGTTTCCGCCCGGTAAAGCTGCATGCCTCCAACGCCGAGCATGGGTAAGATAGCCACCGCGAGTACGACAATACCCATTCCGCCCAAAAATTGTAACTGTTGGCGGTAGAACAATAATGCGCTGGGTAAGCCCTCCAAATGCCTGATTGCGCTTGCCCCTGTTGATGTAAAACCTGATACTGATTCAAATATGGCATCGGTGACAGTGTGTTGAGTCAAATTAAAAATAAACGGTAAGGAGGCAAAAAAACACAGCACAAACCAAAACAGCGTAACCAGTAAAAAGCCGTCACGCACTTTTAATTCCTGACGTTGATTACGGCAACATAGCCACAATAATGCGCCAGTAATAAAAGTGCAGCCAAATGCCGCTATGAATGAACGCCCGGTTTGCTCGTAAAAAATAAAATTAATGATAAGCGGGCTCAGCATGCTCACACTGAACATCATGAGCAAAATGCCAAGCAGGCGGAAAATCGTTTTAATCTGCATCGCACGGCCCCCTTCTACGTTAAAAGGCGATACTCACCTGAAACAGCGCTTCGATTTGCCGGATATAACGTCTGTTAAGCGATAACAGAATAACATGATCGCCTGATTCGATCAGCAGATTTGGCGTGGCCATAATAACTCGCTGATTGCGGATTATCGCGGCTGCCGAGCAACCCGGCGGTAAGGGGATCTCTGCCAGAGAGCGTCCGACAACCAATGAGGTGTGCGAATTGCCATGGGTAACCAGTTCGATAATTTCTGCTTCATTGTTTTGCAGCCGTTGGACCTTTATCATATTGCCACGCCGCAATTTGGTTAAAATACAGCCAATTGTAATCTGTTGCGGTGAAATGGCCTGATCAATGGCGCTGTCATCAATCAGTTCGATATAAGCAGGGCGATTAATCAGCGCCATGACATGGCGTGCTCCCAGCCGTTTGGCTTGCAGGCACGACATAATATTGGCTTCGTCATCGTTAGTGACAGCACAGAAGACATCGGCGAATTCAATATTCTCATTAAGCAGCAAATCACGATCAGCAATATCGCCTTGTAATACAGTGCCCTTGCGTAATTGCGAAGCCAGGCTGCTGGCGCGATTATTATTATGTTCAACAATCTTAATCTGATAGTTGTTTTCCAGCGCTTGCGCCAGCGAGGTGCCAATATGGCCGCCGCCAGCAATAAAAATACGATGATTAGGCTGGGAGGAATGCTGGCTTGAGGCTGTTAATACCTGTTGCAAGGTTTTAGGCGTTGCAGCAAACAAGACATTATCACCCGGTTGAATCACAACGTCTGGACTGGCTTCGATAGATTGGTCGCCGCGAAATACCGCCATAATCCGAACCTCTGCGCCATTGAGAACCTGGTATAACTGTTCGACGCTCTTGCCGGTCATCATGTCATTAGGAGATGTGTTTATTGTTCCCAGCAATATTTTTCCGTCCGCAAAATCAAAAATCTGAGTTGCCTCGGGATAGGTAATGAGGCTTTGAATATGGGTTGCAACCAGCTTTTCCGGGCTGATAATGACATCGACTGGAACATGGTCATTATGGAATAAATGAGGATAATTATAATAATGTTGTGAGCGGATGCGGGCAATTTTAGTGGGGGTGCGAAAGAGGCTATAGGCTACCTGGCAGCCAATCATATTAATTTCATCACTATCGGTAACCGCAATTAACATATCCGCGTGCTCGATCCCTGCTTCAATAAGGACGGAAGGATAAGAGGCCGAGCCATGGACAGTCTGTATATCCAGGCGGTGGTGCAATTCTTTTAAGCGGTTTTCATTGAGATCAACCAGCGAGATGTCATTGTTTTCCTGCACCAGATTTTCTGCCAGTGTACCACCAACCTGGCCTGCACCCAAAATAACTATTCGCATGACAACATACCGCTATATAAGACGCCATCGTAAACGAAACTGGCAGGACCGGTCAGTAAAACCGGACTGGATTCGTCTGGCCACTCAATAATAAGCTCACCGCCCGGTAACATCACATGGATACGGCTGTCGAGTTGGTAATGCAGCTTACCGACAATCGCCGCGGCAACTGCGCCGCTTCCGCAGGCTTGTGTTTCACCGCAGCCGCGCTCGTAGACCCGCAGGGCAATATGATTTTGGTCAATAATTTGCATAAAACCGGCATTAGTCTGCTCAGGGAAATTGCAATGTTCACTGATTTCCTGACCAAGTGCGGCAACTGGCGCTTCAGCCACGTCATGAACGACACTGACGGCATGTGGATTGCCCACATTGACGGCGTGTATTGAATGCAGCGTGCCATCCTGCAGCGAAAGCTGATAACTTGCCGCTTGTTGAAAGGCCAGCATGGGAATATCAACCGGGTGGAATTTGGGTAGGCCAAAGCTTACGGTTACACTGTCATCGCCATTGATAGTTAATTTCATCACCGTAGTGCGGGTTGCAACCGTAATGCTGTCTTTGTCGGTTAGTTGCTGGTGTTGGATAAAGCGGGCAAGGCAGCGGGCCCCGTTACCGCATTGACCGACTTCCTGGCCATTGGCATTGAAGATACGGTAAAAAAAATCCACAGCAGGATCATTGCTTGATTCAACCATGAGGCATTGATCAAACCCAATACCAGTATTGCGCTGTGCAAGCATTGCAATTTCATGCGGCAGCAGGTTAACAGACTGGTTAATGGCGTCTATGACAATAAAATCATTCCCCAGCCCATGCATTTTAGTAAATCGTAAATTCATTTCTGGCTCACTGTAGTATTTGCCGTGGGTTTATGAGTCTTCAGGCAGATAGAATCCCTACACACAAGGCTCCCTCTCCCGTATCGGGAGAGGGCTGGGGAGAGGGCAAACTTTAGATAACCAGCAGCTTGTTCTGGCGCAATTTTTTCCCTCTCCCCAACCCTCTCCCGATACGGGAGAGGGAGCAATGCTATTTTAGTAAGTTGTCGATTCATTTCTGGCTCGCTGTAGTATTTGCCGTGGGTTTATGAGACTTCAGGCAGATAGCATCCCTGCACACAAGGCTCCCTCTCCCGTATCGGGAGAGGGCAAACTTTAGATAACCAGCAGCTTGTTCTGGCGCAATTTTTTCCCTCTCCCCAACCCTCTCCCGATACGGGAGAGGGAGCAATGCTATTTTAGTAAGTTGTCGATTCATTTCTGGCTCACTGTAGTATTTGCCGTGGGTTTATGAGACTTCAGGCAGATAGCATCCCTGCACACAAGGCTCCCTCTCCCGTATCGGGAGAGGGCAAACTTTAGATAACCAGCAGCTTGT
>NZ_JBHSAB010000010.1:37833-95825 GCF_042649825.1 Legionella dresdenensis
AGAGGGCAAACTTTAGATAACCAGCAGCTTGTTCTGGCGCAATTTTTTCCCTCTCCCCAACCCTCTCCCGATACGGGAGAGGAAGCAATGCTATTTTAGTAAGTCGTCGATTCATTTCTGGCTCGCTGTAGTATTTGCCGTGGGTTTATGTGTCTTCAGGCAGATAGAATCCCTACACACAAGGCTCCCTCTCCCGTATCGGGAGAGGGGTGGGGAGAGGGCAACTTTTAGATAACCAGCAGCTTGTTCTGGCGCAATTTTTTCCCTCTCCCCAACCCTCTCCCGATACGGGAGAGGAAGCAATGCTATTTTAGTAAGTTGCCGATTCATTTCTGGCTCACTGTAGTATTTGCCGTTGACTGTGTGTTTTCAGGCAGATATAGCGCGCCTTTCTGGCCACAGCCTGTTATTACTAAATATATAATCCCTGACAATACTGCTTTTAAAATGATTTTCATAGTATCTCTGCATGCGAGGCCCCTTTTCCTGATACAGGAGAGGAGGCAATAAATCTTCTTACATTTTCACCTTGAAACAGGAAATGTCAATAATCCTTGTTGATCTTGCTATATAACGGGGCTTTGGCGATAATTTATCTTTTTCCAGTCGGATTACAGTAATGAATAAAATTGATTCCCGGTCGCCTGCACAAGGATGCGTAATCTGGATGCATGGTCTGGGGGCGGACGCGAGTGATATGGAGGGCGTGGCGGTTTACCCGCAGCTGGCGGCTTTACCATTGCGGCACGTATTTCTTGATGCGCCAGTCCGGCCAGTCACGCTGAATGGCGGTATGGCGATGAGAGCCTGGTATGATATTTTGGGACTGAAGCTTGCTGATCGCGAAGATCATGCCGGCATTACCCAATCGGCCGCAATAATAAAAAAAGCCATTGAAAGCCAGTTGGCTGATGGTTTTCAATCTGACCAGATTTTTTTAGCTGGTTTCTCTCAGGGCGGCGCCATGGCTTTGTATACCGCGTTAACCCTGGATAAACCCTTGGCTGGCGTGCTTGCACTTTCGGCTTATTTGCCGTTGGCGGGTGACTGCAGTCCGGTACAGGCAAAAAATACCCCCTTCTTTTCCGCAAGCGGGGTTTATGATCCGGTTGTCTTGCCAGATTGGACGAAAAAAAGTGAACAATGGCTGGAGAGCCATGGTTATAGCAATATTACTACCAGACAATATCCTATGGAACACAACATCTGCATTAATGAAATGAATGATATTGCTGAATGGTTAAAAACAAAAATCAGAGGAGTTAATGCAGAATGACAGTTGTGCAAAAGTCAAGGGTAGTGCCATTCTCATGTGAACAAATGTACGGGCTGGTAAATGATGTTGAACAGTATTCGGAATTTCTGCCTTATTGCGCGCAAAGCATGGTCCATCATCGGGATGAAGATGAAGTTCAGGCGACATTGGTAATCAGTGCCGCCGGTATGAGCAAATCATTTACTACCCGCAATCGTCTGCAAGCTAACAAAATGATTGAAATTCGACTGGTTGATGGCCCGTTCAGCCACCTGGAAGGTTTTTGGCGTTTTGATGAGGTTGCGGAAGGCTGCAAAATTTCTTTTGATCTCGAGTTTGAATTCGCTGGCCGGATGTTTTCGATGTTGTTAGGTCCTGTTTTTGAGCAGGTCACAGATAAGATGGTAGATGCTTTTTGTCTGCGGGCTGAGTCGTTATATGGTAAAGGTTGAAGTTATTTACATTACGGCGGGTCAGGCAGTGATCCAGCGTTATTGTCAGTTACCCACAGGTGCGACCGTTGCGGATGCGATTGCTGATACGAGGATAGTGCTTGAATATCCTGAGCTTGAAGTTATGGCTGTAGGGATATTCAGTAAACTGGTAACTCGGGAAACGGTTTTGAAAAACGGTGATCGGATAGAGTTTTATCGCCCTTTAAGTCTTGATCCTAAAGAGAAGAGGCGGATCAGAGCCAAGGTTAAGAAATAACCTTGAGGATACACGGCCGGCAACATCTTTGTTGGGTCAAACGACCCAACGGGGGGATTATGGATTGTGTTCTATTTTTACTAGCCTGTTATTGCTGAAGAACAATGTCAGATTTTTAATTTTGTTCGAACCGCTACCTTTACGCCAGGTATAAGCGTAATCCCAGCGATTATCATTGAATGTCGGGCTTAACAGGCTGGTTCCCATCAAAATTGCGGCATCTTCTTTGCTCATGCCCACATGCAACCGTGATATCCGTGTTTCAGGAAGCAAGTTTCCCTGTTGTACTACCCGCCTTGAAAAATCATAAGAAGCACAACCGTTGAGCATCAAAATAAGGGCTATTACAAAAAAAGAGGTTCCACGTCGCATAGTTTTTGCCTGCCTTGAAAAATTTCGCCATAATAGCATGACATTTACTGAAAAACACGAATTTTACTTGGGAGTTGTTGTGGAAGAAAGCCAGCAATTAAAGGATGCCGGATTAAAAATAACCATGCCGCGGTTGAAGGTATTACAGATTCTTGAACAGTCTGCCGATCATCATTTAAGTGCAGAGAATGTTTACAAAGCATTGCTGGATATGGGAGAGGACGTTGGTCTGGCTACAGTGTACCGGGTTCTGACCCAGTTTGAAGCGGCAGGGCTGGTTTCGCGCCATAATTTTGAGGGCGGGCACTCAGTGTTTGAGTTGAGCCAGGGCGAACATCATGATCATCTCGTGTGTGTAAAATGTGGTAAGGTAGAAGAGTTTATTGATGAAATCATAGAGCAACGGCAGAAACTGATCGCCGAACAGGCGAATTTTAAAATGACCGATCATGCGCTAAATATCTATGGATTATGCCCGGGATGCCAGAACAAATAGGGCAATGGCACAAACAGGAAGTGAATAAATGTACGAAGATCTGATTAATCCCTATAAAACAGGGCAGCTGCCAACGATTCAGATAGGCGGGATCATGGTTAATAACCAGCTTCAGGACAATGGGCCGGTTAATCTGGTATTAAAAAATTTTAACCGTCACGGTTTAATCGCTGGCGCGACAGGTAGCGGGAAAACAAAAACCATTCAGGGACTGTGCGAGCAATTATCGCTGGCCGGGATTCCAAGTCTGGTAATGGACGTTAAAGGGGATATTTCAGGGCTTGCCGAAGCCGGTCAGGCAACAGAGGCGCTGCAAAAACGCAGCCAGTCTTTGCACATTGATTTTTCTCCGCGTCCATTCCCGGTTGAGTTACTGACGTTAAATGAGGAGCAACCCGGTGTTCCCGTACGTGCAACGGTGAATGATTTTGGCGCTGTCCTGTTTTCTCGCATGCTTGATTTGAATGAAACTCAGGCTGGTGTTGTGACGATTATTTTTGAATATGCCAAATCCAAAAAACTGCCGTTAATTGATCTGGCTGATTTTAAATCCCTGTTGCAGTATGTGCAGAATGGCCAGGGCAAGGCAGAAATTGAACAGCAATTTGGCAATGTTGCTTCATCTTCCACTGGCGCAATCATGCGTAAAGTGATTGAACTGGAAGCGCAGGGCGGTAACAGTTTCTTTGCAGAGCCGGCATTTAATGTCTTGGATTTACTGCGGTCTAATGCGCAAGGACTGGGAATTATCTCCATTCTGCGAGTGATGGATATGCAACAGGCACCCAAGTTGTTTTCGACTTTTATGCTAAAGCTGCTTTCTGATGTTTATCGCTTGTTCCCCGAATTGGGTGATCCTGAAAAGCCGAAACTGGTTTTGTTTATTGATGAAGCGCATTTGATTTTTGATCAGGCAAGCAAGGCATTACTGAATCTGCTTGATACCATGGTAAAGCTTATCCGTTCCAAAGGAGTAGGGTTAATATTCTGTACACAAACGCCCAATGATATTCCAGACAGCATCTTAGGTCAGCTTGGACTCAAGATACAGCATGCTCTACGGGCTTTTACCGCCAAAGATCGCCAGGCAATGAAGCTTATCGCGCAGAATTTCCCGCCATCGCAATATTATAACACTGAGCAGTTATTAACCGCTTTGGGTATCGGTGAGGCATTGGTAAGCGCTCTTGATGAAAAAGGACAGCCAACACCGCTGGTTCAGTGCATGATGCGTGCTCCTGAATCAAGAATGGGAGTGTTGACTGATTCAGAAGTCAGCCAGATTGTAAATCAGTCAACACTTTATCCGCGTTATAGCCATCGCCAGGAAACGCAATCAGCCGCAGAAATTCTGTCTGCCCAAAAACAGACGGCGACAGATCCTGCGGTTGAAACTAAAACAGCTTCACATCGTAAAGCTGAAGAAGTATCAATCATTACGGTATTAAGTAAAAATACGCTGTTCCGGCAGATCATCAGGCAAATAACAAATGCTATCCTAAAATACATTACAGGCAAAAAAAGGTGAGGTCTTCTGCGTTTGCAGAACCAGCTGCGATAGAATATCCACCAGACAAGCAATATTCAGGGGCGAATTAACCAGCGCCTGATTAATTTCAATTTCAAAGCCGCTGTAGTTATTTTCGGGAAAGAGTCGTCTTAACGCGGTAGTAAAACCATCACTATTACCGCGGTAGGGATAATTCAGGCGTACCCGGTACGAAGTGTGTTGTTTAAGCTGTTTCAACCATTTTTGAGCCAGTTGTTTTTCAGGCAGCCGGGCGGGATCATAAAGAAGTCCAATATCGGCATTCCTGGTTACGTCATTGAGCACTGGCGTAAAACTATGAATCGACAAATGCAAAACGGGTTTCCCCGCGGTAATAAGATCTTTGATTGTGGTTAATACCGCGTTGCGGTAAGGATGGTAATATTGCGCAGCCAATTGTTGTTTCTTACTGCTTGGCAGAGGCTTGCTGATTTCGGAAAAGCAGCCATTGCGGCTTAAGCTGCGGTTGCAATCAATAAGCAGCCGAGTGGTTTCGGCGGTAACGAGCGGGCAGGACAGCTCTTTCTGCAAGCCTTTGGCAATATCAAGAGCGCCAAAATCGATTCCTCGGTGGGTATTAAGCAGGTGCTCATTGCCAATAAATAAACTACGATACTGCTCCGGTACAGTATTCACTGCGTGTTCGCAGCTTAGAATGAATGCAGCCGTGGTCATGTCGGATTAAATTGCTGGTTATTAGTCAGACAATGTCCAAGTTGGCGATAGACTCTCTGTAAAGCCGTTTTGCTGAAATCGCCGCCGCAACTTTTAATCAGGCGTTCACTTAAACTTCCCTGGCTTAGTATAAATTCCAATGCCAGTTGATCGGTGTGATTGAGTTTGTTGCTCACCTGCTCAATCAGTCTGCTCCAGATATCGCGGCAGGTCTGGCCGGACGATAATTGCCATTGCCGTAATAACTCGCGATCTTCGATTACGGTTTTTAGTCCTGTTTTCAAACTGGGTAAATAAAGCGCTTTCAGGCGCTGAGTGTCGCAGGGCGTAGTCAGATAATAATCGGATTGCTGTTGCCAATGCTGCAGGATTGCCAGAATGGCTTTGGCGATAGCGATATCGGCATTAACACACTCCTGGCTATCAATGATTCGGATTTCAATCGCTTTATAATCAAATTTGGGAATGGCTGCGCGTGAGTTTAACCATTCATACTGCAATAATTTATCGGGATCAAAGGGTGCAATATCATTGTACATCGGCTGCAGAATTTTATGCTGATATTCATCCTCTGAGCAGATAAATTCAGGAATAATATCGCCGCTGATAGACGGGATTCGCTGCTGGTTTTTATTATAAAAATCAAGCCTTGAATCCAAAAGCCCCGTCAGTTGACCGCCAAGGAACGGTGTGCTGGCGGCTAAAGCTGGCAGCAGCGGGAGAATCAGCCGAATTGCATTGTGCAGCTGGTTGAATTGCTCGTCATTGGCAAAGGGCAGATTCACATGCATGCTTTGCAGGTTTGACCAGCCATGACCCTGACAATTAAAAATTTTATCGTATTGCAGATAAATTTCATTATTGCCGTAAGGCCAGCGTCTGGTTTCGGTTAACGGGTCCATCCAGGGATGGGCGCCTGAAGGCAGCAATTGCAACTGATGTTTGTCCAATAGCGGCTGCAGCCGATTAACCGTTTCCTGAAACTGGGCGGCGAGCGGGGCGTCAGGCGGTTTGGGGCCATTGTTTTTCAGCTCAAGCACATGCATGACCAGCTCATTGCTGGCCGCGATTTCATCCAGTTCAACTTCGTTAACTTCCCTGCCGGCCAGGGTATGGAGAATTAAATCGCTCTGAGGCGCGATATTGAGCGTCTCCTTATTAACCAGCATGTATTCAATTTCAATTCCTATTACCGAGAAAATACCATAATCAGACATAACCATGTTTCCTGCGAATTCTTTGTAAAAATACACTCATGACCTGATGATAAAGCGATTCGCCTAAAATCTGATCTTCAACACCAAATTCAATACTGGGATTATCATTGATTTCAATAACATAATGCTCATTGCCTCGGCTTTTGATATCAACGCCATACAAGCCATCACCAATCAGCCGGGTACTTTTTAGCGCTGTCTTGATAATCTCTTTTGGCACTTCGTGGATCGGGATGGTTTCATGTCGGCCTTCCCGGTCTTCTGTCGGCGCATCCCAATTATAAATCTGCCAGTGATTTTCAGCCATATAATAACGGCAGGCAAAAATGGGCTTATTGTCCAGAACGCCGATACGCCAATCATAGTCGGTTGGGATAAACGGTTGAATCAACAGCAGTTCTGAAGCCTTAAAGAACTGCGGTAATATTTTCTGCAGCGCTTTCATATCTTCTATTTTGACTACGCCGTGTGAGAAAGCGCTGTCCGGCCTTTTCAGTACACAGGGGAATTCAATCGGTGGTAATTCCTTGTCGAATTTACTGATAAAACGGGTTTCAGGGGTTGGGATCTGGTGGCTGCGCAGCAATTCGCCCAGGTAGACTTTATTACTGCATTTGATAATGGACTGGGGATCATCAATAACAACCAGATTTTCCTGGAACGCCCGTCGGGATAAGCGATAGGTATAATGGTTAACTGCTGTTGTGGTACGGATAAACAGCGCATCATATTCAGCAATTGATTTACTGTCGTTTTTTTCGATCAAATCAACATTTAATCCCATCTCTTCCCCTGAATGAATAAAAAACTCCAGAGCTTTGCTGTCCGATGGCGCCTTGGGTTCGCTAGGATCAATTAAAATGGCCAGATCATGAAAGCGCTGTTTTTTGCGCCATTGGTGAAAGCGTTTTTTTGACAGATAACTTTCAGCAGATTCACGCATAAATTCAAGATGATGCTCTGGTACATCGCTAATCGCCAGCACTTGTAATTGCTTAATTTGCCAATGCTTTTTCTTTTCCATGGTGAAGCGAATCATCGGCAAGGGGAAGACGTTGTGCAGTTTTTTTGCCAGATTGGCATGGCATTTAGCCATATTTTGACCAAAGTACAGACTAAAAATGAATTCGTCGCCTTTAATATTTTGCAGGCTATGTTGAATTTCGTCCTCAACTTCCTGAGAAACCAGCTTGGTCAGGCTGTTATTTAGCACGTCCTGAATACTATGAGCTGACGGAATCGCTTTATGATCCCTGGCATGGGCCAGTAATGAGACATAATAGCCAATGGTTTGGTGGTTATATGACTGGCAAAGGTTAATCACTCTTAAGGTATGGTTTTGGGTATATTCTTCATTGGTCAGGTAATCGGTAGCATGGATGATATCGGCCAGTGGACTCAAAAATTGCCAGCTTAGGGGATCGTCAGTAACGATAATTGTTTGCATGCATTATCCTCCTGGTTGAATGATTAGCAAATTAGCGTCATAAGTCAGTACGCCCAGCATAATGGCATTAATCAGGCGGGCGCTGCTTACGGTATAACGATTATTATGTGATAATGGATTCTCGCGATGCGGATCGGCCACAACAATCAGGCGGTTTTGCTCATCATAGCCGCATAACACCACAAAATGGCCGCACGGTGTTCCCCGGATATCATCATACATGGCTACGCCTTCAGGAGTAAAAACTTCCCGCGGGCTGCGATAGAGATAGGTAGCGCTCAATCCGGTCAGAATTGGAATGTTCTGGCTGAAATATTCTTTCAGTAATTTGACGCTTAACGTGCGGAAACAAATTTCACCGCCCGCTTCGACATAATTATAATAAGCTTTACTTGCCTGCAACATACTTTTAGTACGTTTATATTTCATTTGCGCTCTCAGTTTGCGCATGATTGTTTCCGGGCAGCCAATGCCTTTATCAAACCAGGACGGATCGAAAATGCTCAGGTTATTGACATACAACGTGGTTCTGAAGCCCTGTTGTAACGCATGTTTTCCCAGCATTGAAGCTAATGTACCGCCAGATAGCGAGCGTTCGACATTCCTGATTAAATGTTCAAGCGGGATATCGTGACCATAATAGCGATAGATGGCATGAAGACTTGTCGGTCCGCAGCTTTCATCATCCGGTTGAGTGTTGATTTCCAAATCAATCATAGACTGTAGTCATGTTAATGTCTGTTTTTAACCTTAGATCCGAACCCGAGGCTTGTCAATCAATGTAATACTCAAAACAGCCATAAGCTGTAAAGCTCATCAGCAAGCGGCATTTTGTTGAACTATACTTCAAATTAAAGGGCCATCGATAAAACCAGAGGAAAGATACGTGCCAGTTAATCAAGTCAGAGCCAGAATGCATCTGATTACACGTAGTTGCGTGTTCATCGCATATTCATTAGGCGTGCTTGCAGTTATTGGCTGGGTTTCAGATAAACCAGTGCTGGTACAGGTTAAGCCGGAGTGGGTGCCCATCCAACTGGCCACTATTATTTGCGTCATGTTTACTGCGGTATCTGTTTTGCTTCTGACTGTTAAGCCGCGCTATTCTTTTTATTTCTGCCTGCCGCCGCTTACTATTGGTTTACTTACGTTGGGTGAGTATGTTCTGGGGGTGGATTTGGGAATAGATCATCTACTTTATAACAATCAAATCGAGAGCGCCAATTTATACCCCGGACGAATGGCGCCGAATACCGCACTTTGTATTATTTTGCTTAATAGCGCTATTTTTTTGCATATAAAATCGCAATCGAAGTTTTCGAAATTTGTGCAATTTACGCAGGCAACACTGGTGTTTTGTTTTTCTTTATCCGCATTGGGCGGCTATCTGTTCGGTATCCAGGTAGCATATAGCTGGCCGGGTCTTGTTGCAATGGCATTTTGTACGGCAGTTATGTTCATACTTCTGAGTGTGGCTTTTATATATTATTTGTATAGCCGTTACAGTAGCTTTTATAGCGAATACAGTATTTTTCAAACCATGCTGATTACGGTCGGCGGCACCATGTTTTTTATTTTGTTATGGCAGGCTTTTCTGGCGAACTCTCATTGGAAGACTTATAAAAAAATAGCAAATGATGTACAGGCGTTAATTCATCAGATTGATTATGGTCTTTATAACAAATACCAGTTTGTTCAGCGTTTTTTTGCTCGTTCCAACAATTTTAATTTTGATAATCGCTATATCAAGGCGGATGCCAGGCTCTATTTGCAGGATACGCCAAGCCTGTCTTTATTGCAGTGGCAGTACGGTAATCGGATTTTTCAGCTGACTAATGATGGTTTTCGTCAGCCTGAACCAGCACAGGTTATTAAGTGCTCTCAGGATGTGGTTACCAAAACCAATTCATCGTTTGTCGCTAACAGCTATACACACTGGCAACCTTATCTTTGTTTTACCGCAAAGCAAAACAAGGATAGCCTTGCGCTATTTGATATTCAGGCGGTTCTGCGATACGCATTAAGCAAATCACCGCTTAATGACGCTGCGCTCTATATCAAATATGATCAGATGACTATTTTCAGCCAGAGCAATGGCGATATGCAACAGCGGCCTGAGCTATGGGCATATAAACAGGAGTTTAAGCTTGAGTTTCTTGGTATTCCTTTGTTTATAAAGGTATGGCCGTCAAGAGCTTATATTTTAAGCGATACGCCATGGCTTCCAACGGTCAGTATTGTTCTGGGGCTAATGATTACTTTTTTACTGGCCTTTGTTAATCACTTGAAACAGCAGATAGCAAAGGACAATTCTTTATTACTATCTTCGATAACCAGTAAAAATAACAAATTGGTCGAAATGGAAAATAAATTTAAATGGGTCTATGAAGGCGCGCCAGATATGTATTTATTTGTTGCAATCGATAAACGGATTATGGAGTGCAACGATACCTATATTGAAAATATGGGGTTTAAAAGTAAGGGCGATGTGTTGGGACGCGATGTGTTTGATGTCATGGCCATGCAAAATAAAGTTCTCGAACAAAGCATCAAAGACCAGCTGGCAGAGTCATCCTTTATTAATAATATTGAGCTGAACCTGATTAACGAGAACAACGATATCCGGCAACTTACGCTAAAAATAAGCCCTTTTATCGATCATAAACAGCAGTTAATCGGGTATTTGTTCAGTTTCCGGGATATTGCCCAGCTTAAAGCACTGGAAGGAAAGCTTATGGCCCGGGAATACAGTGAAAATCTGTTCCGGGAAAATCAGGCGCTATATGATTTGATTCTCGATAAAACGACCGATGGCTGGTGGGATGTGAATATCGAAACCCGGGCATGTCGGATATCGCCAAAACTTTACCACTCCCTGGGATATGAGTCTGGCAGTTTCCCGCCCACGATTAATTTTTTTAAAGAACATGCTTTGCCGGAAGATTATAACGCTATGGATGCCAATTTACTGAACCATTTAAATACCCAGGGCAAGTCGGCATTTACTCAGGAAATGCGCTATCGTCATCGTAATGGTTCCATCTGTTGGATACTGTGCCGCGGGCAGGGCATTTTGGATCCCGACGGTAAAATCAGGCGTATTGTCGGTACTCATCTTGATATTACGCCATTAAAGAAAACCCAGGCTGAGTTATCGCGAAAAATACGTGAGCTAAACCTGATTTATAATACCACAACCGTGATTTCTTCCGCCGGCGATCTGAGCGGCGCTTATAAGGACTGCCTGAAAGCAATAGGGCAGGCAATGCAATTTGATATTGGTTTTGTTTATCGTTATAACCCGGAAAACGATCTGCTTGAAATCGATGGGGTGTGGCAAAATGGCAATACTACTCACGAATTAATCCCGGTAGAAAGACGGACAATCGCAACTGGACAGGGAATAGCCGGCCAGTGCTGGCAAGATAAAAAACTGTTGATGTTGAATGGCGAACAATTCAAGTCGCTTTATAATGATCCATTTTTCGAGAAATACCAGTTTAATGAGGCGCTTGCTTTTCCCATTATGCTGAACAATGGTGTTGAGGCAGTTTTTGAATTCTTTGCCTGTACGGCGCTAAAATTTACCCCTGAGCCTAGTCTGTTTGAATTACTGGCAACACAAATCAGTTCCGCTGTCGAGCGCAGAAAATCACATTATCAATTACAGCAACAGGCCCTATATGATGATTTAACCAAATTGCCTAACCGCAGGGCTTGCATTGAGACGTTGGAGATGACGATCCGTAATGCAAAACAGAATAATACGCGGGTAGGGTTAATGTTCCTGGATCTGGATGGCTTTAAGGAAGTGAATGATCATTTCGGTCATCAGGTTGGTGATTTGTTGTTAATTGAAGTCAGCAAGCAATTCAGAAAGGCAATTCGTGCACAAGATTATCTGGCCCGGCTTGGCGGAGATGAGTTCCTGATTGTTATTAACGATATCCCTGACACTAGCTTATTGACTTTAATTGCCAATCGATTGTTAAAATCCTTAAATAAACCGTTGCTTCTTGAAAATAAAATAGTCAAAGTTTCTGTCAGTATTGGCATCGCAACCTTCCCTGATGCCGGTAATACAGTAGCTGCGCTGTTAAAACAGGCCGATAAGGCTATGTATCAGGTAAAACAGGGCGGCAAAAACAGCTTCCACGCTGGCTCGTAGGCTTTAAAGCCCAACAAAACTCTGTTCAATGCATGCTTTAGTATAATACAATATATCCAAAATAAATTTAATTTGGCTAATTGTGGAATTTATTTATACCACCGATTTTATTATTCTCGAGGAAAGTATCCAGGGCACCGGTGCATCGTACAGGCATAAAATGTCGTGTGGGATAATACGAGGACAATCAAAAGTCTGGGTTCGTAAAGAGGTTGTAACGCCGCAGAAAGCCAGAAAAGAACGTTTGGCGCAAGAATTTTTTCGCCTGATTATTCCACATCAGCCTGAAACCCGCATTGCTGTAAGCCCGCAAAATATTTATTATATTTTATCCGAACAAATCAACGGTTATAAAAATTTACCCGAAACTATCGAAGACGATTTCCTCCATGGCAGAATTACAGGTCTGGGGCAAGCATTGCTGGTTGCCATGTTTGCGGAGGAAGCGGATCTTAAAAATGGCAATATCGGTATTGATGAGCAAGGAAGGGTAATCAAAATAGACGGCGACTGGTGTTTCTCGAGTCTTACTCAAACATTTAGCAACCGTAATTTTACCTTAACGCCTGTACGGATTGCCAAATTGCCCGATCCTTCTCACTATCCAGTCAATCATTGGCTGGATTTTGTCGTCAAGCAAGAGAGAGAAGAAAGCGAGCATTTCAGCTCCAGGCTGAGCAAATCAACGTTATTTCGTGCCGAGATAAATGAAGCCATGCTCAAGATTTGTTTAATCCCTGACGGCTATCTGGCGTGTTTTGTTGATGCCTATATGCCGGATGACCGTCGGTTTTTCAATTTATTGCGCAATCATCGTAACCAGCTAATAAATTGCGCCCTGGCTGATTCTTCTTTTCAAAATTATTTGAAATCAATTGACGCGGAACTTACGGTTCATGCGTTTCTGGCAGAGATGAAGTCCTTTAAGGCTGGCGATAAACAAATCCTTGCAAGCAAATTTGAACAACAATTTGAACAGGAGTTTAAGGGCATGCTAAACCCGTTTCAACATTTGAAACAACGATGTGGATATATGGGTTGCAAAGAGGTTTCAGATTGTCTTACTCTGTTGCGGGCCATCCGCAAACAGGCTGTAGGCAACGCGGATAAACTGATAAGCGATTTTTATCAGCAACATTACCAACTGGTGATAAAGAACGCCAATGACAGAGGAAAGATAGCAGAAATTCACACTCTGCTAACCCGGGTCTATGCGTCTGTCAGTTCATCAGAGGTATTGGCCGTTCGAAAAACGGCGAAAGCCATGCATGGCAGTGCGAATTTCTTTAGTGTGGGCAAAAAACGCAAGGCAAATAACATTGAAAAGGCCCTGCAGAATACGTCTCTGCTGGAGCGAGGCAATATTATATCTACTAACAGGCTCAACAAAGTTCAAGAGGCGCTGGCTTCCCATCGCCATTGGGGCAGATCAACGTTATATAAGAGCAACAAACAGCTTATTTTCAATCAGGCAGCCCATTCTTATCAAGTGCTCAAACAGGTTTGGCGCTCCGAAACTTGCACTGGGGCGCAAAATGATAAAATTAATGTGTCTAATTGTTTGCCATTGTGCCAATCCTAAAATTCGGCGGCAGAGATATATCTGATCTACAGGGTATATTCTTTAGGATCAAGGCCAATTTCATTCTGAATTTTTTCTACTTTATGTTGTGTTGACGTATGGTTAAAGAAAAGAAAATTTTCGGTTAGCGCATAATTAATCAGATTAGCTATACCGCCAGTCAACAACAAAGAGCATAGATTGCTAATCATTCGTTTCCAGCCCCGATGAATGGCAAAATCTTTGTCATGCCTGTGCAAGTCTTGAAGAAGTTGCAACTTAAACTGTAAAATATCAACTTGTTTTTTTAAGTCATTGGCCTGTGGTTCATTATCCGCTGGTTGCACTTGCACCTTTTTTAATAAATCTTTGGCAATGTTAATAGCGCACTCGCTTTTCGTTCGTGATATTTTATCAGGAGCATATTTTACTTTTTGTTTTAGTTTTTCACCATACCGCTCTAGTTCATTTATCTGCCTTATTAGTTGTGTTTTAAGTTTATTATCCCAAAGCAGTAACGTTTTACTTAAATCGGCTTTTTGTAAACTTTCAATCAATGCTTGATAAAAACTCTCATCAGCTGACTGAAGAAGTTCATTAAGCATATGAAGGAAAAAGTTAAGGTCACCTAGCAGTAAGGCTTCGATATTTGATCGTACTTCACAAACTCGACCTTGGTCGACGTGCGTTACAGACCATAGGTCGTCGTCATATTTACTGATTATACGATAAATAAAATCAGTCTGAAGCAATGCTTTAAACTCTTCGACGTCTCTAGCTTTTATCGCGTTATTAAGCTGTTGTTTTAAAAAACTGATATTCGAAAGTTGTACCCCTTTTATAAAACCTTCAGGAGCAGTAGAGATACTATGATTATATTCATCAATAACCTTAACTTGACCACATTGATTGTAGTAGTGGCAATTGTCATAATGATTAACCAGCCCAATATAAGTAGCTTTACGCTTTATTTGACGGGTCATAATAAATGCTTTTTTCACATCATACACAGTTGAGATAATTTTAAGCGAAATGAGCAAATAAGTCTATCTCGCTAATATCGGAATTGCATCAAAAAATGTTACCGAAAGGCCCAAGTTCCGGAGCGCTAGGCCAAACAACAGTTTCAACCTGCAACAAATACGTAGGTTGGGTCGTTTGACCCAACAAAAGCCCTACAGCACCTTGATTGACAATTCGAGTTCAAATTCTGCAACAAGTTCGGGGTTTTTAAGATAATTGATATAGGCATTCACCTTAATCATTCTATTGACCCGGCTATTGCCGGCTTTTGATTCATCCAGCATTTCCTTAACTTGCTCACCCATCTCGCTGATAAAGTATACATCAGACTCAGGGCGCTTTAGAAACTGGGCGCGAAAGGATTTAAACGCCAGTGAGATTTTTACTTTTTCCTGTTCGGCATGGTAAAAGCCATGAAAACCACAGGCGAGATCAGCGCCAACAGCCAGAGCGCCGAAATACATGGTGTTAAAATGATTTTTGCTACGCTGGTTTAACGGCAACATAATCACGATCTTCCGAGAGTCCAGGCTAATCAGCTTAGGCTTCAAATGGCCGATCAGCGGCACTTTAAAATGTCCGAAATACCAAAGAAAAAACTTAAACCGCGTGATTAATTTCATTGCTCGTCCCTGTTTACTTTCAAGTGAGAAATAATTTTTTTAACGCCTTTAATCGCACTGACTCTTTTAATAATAGCACCAACTGATTTCTCTTTCTTGACTTCGCCGGTGAGGGTTACCGTTCCATTATCCGTGCTGGCGTTAATGCCCACTAATGGAATCGATTCATCATCAAACACTTTTGCTTTCAAAATAGTCGCTTCAACCTTGGCGGTAATATAGGCATCAGTAAACCGTGTGTTTACCTGTTTAATCATTAGTTCTTCTGCATCTACCGTTTTGACGCCTTTGGTTGTTTTGGCAATGGTCAGAGCATCAACAAACGCTTGTCGGTCTTTCACATAACCGCTTAAGGTGACGACGCCATCCTGGGTCGATACCGAGATCTTGAGTGGATTCAGACCACGATTTTTAGCAAATTTAGCGGTAATTTTGGTCGTGATCACCGAATCGCTGATCGATTTTTCAATGTCGGAAATATGATTTTCCGCCCGCACAGCAGTAATCGGTGCTATAAGAACGATACTCAGGATAAGTGATAAAAAGATGCGCATGTGAGTGGGTCTGTCAATAGCGGTAGAGAAAGTATATCACTTTTACCACAAGCTATACAGTCTACATTTTTTTCGTCATATCCAGACTCTGAATAATGTAAGGCGGATTAGTTGCTCTGATGACAATCGCTGAAAAACGAACGGTCATATTCACTTCAGGGATATAATAATCCTGATTTATCCGCCAATAATGGATGCCGGAATAATCTCCTTCTGCTTCAATCTGAGCCGGAGCAAGCGCTTCGGGGTGTAATACCAGTTTCTGACTGCGGATAGTAGATACCCCTTGATTAAAGAACGTGCCAAGCGCCTCCCAGGCATTAACCGTATAATGACTTTTAACGGCCTCCAGCTGTTGATCGATATTATTGTAATCGAGCGCAAGGGTGTTGGATAAAGTTTGTTCTGTCCAGCTGATTACGTCCTGCGGGCCGGCCGAATTAATAGCAGGAGTAATGAAAAATAAAAACACTAAAGCAATACATACCGATTTTTTCACAATCAGATCCCTCTAAATACCCCATATTTTTTATTAGTATAGTGTAGGTTGGACTGTAAAGCACAACACTGTATTAACAATGAGCAAAGCTATCCATAGCCGGTTGAAGTCGTTATAATGCTAATATTTAAGACATAATGGCGAGTAAAATGGAGTCCATCAGCATTCGCGGTGCCAGAACCCATAATTTAAAAAATATTGATCTCGATCTTCCCCGTAATCAACTTATTGTCATTACCGGGCTTTCAGGTTCAGGAAAGTCGTCTCTGGCATTTGATACCCTCTATGCGGAAGGTCAGCGCCGTTATGTCGAATCGCTTTCAGCTTATGCCCGCCAGTTTCTTTCAATGATGGAAAAACCCGATGTCGATTCGATTGAGGGGTTGTCGCCCGCAATATCAATTGAGCAAAAAGCAACCTCACATAATCCCCGATCAACGGTTGGAACGATTACTGAAATTTATGACTATTTACGGCTGTTATTTGCTCGCGTAGGGGAACCGCGTTGCCCTACCCACAAGCTGGCTTTAAATGCGCAGACGATCAGTCAGATGGTTGATCAGGTTCTGGCCATGCCAGCAGATACCAAAGCCATGATTCTGGCGCCGGTTGTCCGGGAGCGCAAAGGCGAACATCAGCAGCTATTACAGCAATTACAGGCACAAGGTTATGTGCGTGCACGCATTGATGGCGAATTATGTGAGCTCGATGATCCGCCAAAGCTGGCCTTGCGTCAGAAACATACTATTGAAGTGGTCGTGGATCGCTTCAAAATTCGGTCTGATCTTGGCCAGCGGTTAAGTGAGTCGTTTGAAAACGCACTTAACCTCGCTGACGGCCTGGTCACGGTTGCAGCTATGGATGACAGCTTTGAGGATATCGTATTTTCTTCTCGCTTTGCCTGTCCTGAGTGCGGTTATAGCATCAGCGAACTGGAGCCGCGATTATTTTCGTTTAATAATCCGGTAGGAGCCTGTCCGTCTTGCGACGGGCTTGGCGTTGACCAGTTTTTTGATCCGGCCAAAGTGGTTCATAACAATGAAGCGAGCCTGGCTGCAGGCGCTATCCGCGGTTGGGATAAAAAGACAACGTATTATTACCCGATGCTTGAATCGCTGGCCCGCCATTATCAATTTGATATTGAGCAGCCTTTTTGTCAATTACCAGAGCAAATCCGCAAAATAGTACTCTATGGCAGCGGTACTGAAGTGATTGAGTTTCACTACCAGCGTCCCCATGGCGGCTCTATGGTGAAAAAACACCCTTTTGAGGGGATTATCCCCAATATGAAACGGCGCTACCACGAATCCGATTCGTCCATGATGCGGGAAGAGCTGGCGCGTTATTTATCAACCCGGCCCTGTGAAACCTGCCATGGCGCAAGACTGCGTGAAGAAGCGCGTAATGTGTTTATTGATAATAAAAATCTGCCTGAAATCAGCGCTTATTCAATCGAAAAGTCCTATGAGTTTTTTAAGGGGCTATCGCTGACAGGTTATCGCGGTGAAATCGCCGGCAAAATCAATAAGGAAATTGTCGAACGCCTCGGGTTTCTGGTGAATGTCGGGCTTGATTATTTATCGCTGGCACGCAGTGCCGAAACTTTGTCCGGCGGTGAAGCCCAGCGTATCAGACTGGCCAGCCAGATAGGCTCTGGCCTGGTTGGGGTGATGTATATTCTTGATGAACCGTCAATCGGTTTGCACCAACGGGATAATGATCGCCTGCTTAAAACGCTGGAGCATTTAAGAAACCTTGGTAATACCGTCATTGTGGTTGAGCATGACGAAGACGCAATCCGTTCAGCCGATTATGTCCTGGATATTGGTCCTGGTGCCGGTGTTCATGGCGGAACAATAGTCGCGGCTGGTACGCCGAAACAGATTATGGCCAATTCGGAGTCTCTGACCGGACAATATTTGTCCGGGGTACAGGAAATTGCAATTCCGGCTAACCGTCTCCCGGTTGTTCCGGAGCGGATGATTCAGCTGCGTGGAGTAAGTTGCAATAATTTAAATAATGTTGATGTCGATATCCCCGTTGGCCTGCTGACCTGTATTACTGGTGTGTCTGGTTCTGGCAAATCCAGCCTGATTAACGACACGCTTTACCCGGTTGCCGCCAATCAACTGAACCGCGCGAATATTCTGGTTACTGGGCAGGCAAAAGCAATCGATGGTCTTGAGCGTTGCGATAAGGTGATTGATATTGATCAAAGCCCGATTGGCCGCACGCCGCGTTCCAATCCGGCAACTTACACCGGATTGTTTACAACTATCCGGGAGTTATTTTCATCCACGCCGGAAGCCCGTGCGAGAGGGTATCAGCCAGGCCGGTTCAGTTTTAATGTCCGCGGCGGGCGTTGTGAGGCATGCCAGGGGGATGGATTGATTAAGGTGGAAATGCATTTCCTGCCTGATATTTATGTTGCCTGCGATGTTTGTCAGGGCAAACGCTATAATCGGGAAACACTCGAAATCCATTATAAAGGCAAAACTATCCATGAAGTGCTGGATATGACTGTGGAAGATGCGCGGGTATTTTTTGATGCCATCCCCTCTCTGGCCAGAAAATGCCAGACCCTGATTGATGTCGGCCTGTCCTATATTCGCTTGGGACAAAGCGCAACGACATTATCAGGCGGTGAGGCGCAGCGGATCAAACTGGCGCGTGAATTATCCAAACGGGATACAGGGAATACGCTGTATATTCTTGATGAACCAACTACCGGATTACATTTTCATGATGTCAGGCAGTTGCTGGCAGTATTGTTCCGGTTAAGGGATCAAGGGAACACCGTCGTGATTATCGAGCACAATCTGGACGTAATCAAAACGGCAGACTGGATTATTGATCTTGGACCGGAAGGCGGCAGCAAGGGCGGTAAGATAATCGCCGTGGGTACGCCTGAGCAGGTCGCGGCGTGCAAACAGTCGTATACCGGAATTTTTCTAAAACCATTATTAAAGAAAAAAAGCAGCAATGGACACTGATTATTTAAAATTAATGCTGGTGACAAATCGCCAGACTGATGATTTAGGCAGTTATCTGGCGTTTATTGAACAATGCCTGATTGGCGGAGTGACCTCGGTTCAGCTGCGGGAGAAAAGCCCACGCTCTGAACAATTGCTTGCTGATGCCGGGCAGCTTAAATTGTTGCTGGACAGATACCAGATACCGCTGATTATCAATGATAACGTCGATTTGGCTATTGAGCTTGATGCTGCTGGCGTCCATCTTGGTCAAAGCGATGGTTGTCCTGAAACAGCCCGCGCGCGTCTGGGGCAGGATAAAATTATTGGCTTATCGCTTGAAAGCGAAGAGGATTTACTCACAAGCAATCAATTGCCAGTAAGTTACACGGCTGCCAGTGCAGTATTTGCGACGGCCAGCAAATCCAATCTCCGTAAACTATGGGGGCTTGCCGGTTTGCGGGAATTGGCTGAGCGCTGCCGGCATCCGGTTATTGCTATTGGCGGGATTGATTTGACTAACGCGGCAGATGTTGCGGCTGCAGGCGCCGCCGGCATTGCTGTTATCGGTGCATTGCACCAGGCAGACGACCCGGCGGTAGCGGCATCCAGGCTTTGCCGGTCATTTGAGGGAGGTGCCCATGCTTACCGTTGAACAGTTACACAACGCGCTATCTGTTTTGCGTGCAAGAAAGCCATTGGTATTATCATTGACCAATCAGGTGACTATGGATCTGATGGCTAACAGCCTGTTGGCTTTAGGCGCGGCACCGCTGATGTCTAATGCCTTCGAAGAGGCTGGCGAGCTTTTGGCACTGAGTCAGGCTTTAAATATTAACATCGGTACGTTAAATAGCAGTTTTGGCCAGGATGCGCTGCAGACAGCCAAACTGGCAAATGCGGATAATATTCCAGTCATTCTTGATCCGGTTGGCGCCGGCGCCAGTCAATTAAGAACCTTTACGGCTCAATCGTTAATGCCGCATGTCTCTATTATACGAGGTAATGCCAGTGAAATACTGGCGTTAGCTGATGAAATAAATACAACCCGCGGTGTGGATGCAGAAGCAGAGGTCAGACAGGCAACCGAGGTCGCTACCCGTTTAACTTTAAATCAGCGGACTATTGTTGTAAGCGGCGCTGTCGATTTTGTTACCGACGGCAGCGAAGCCTTTTTTCTCCCGTTTGGTTCCCGGTTAATGACACGGGTCACCGGTATGGGCTGTACTTTAACCGCTGTGATTGCCGCTTTTGCCGGCAGTGGTTTCAGTTTGTATCAGGCTGCCTTATACGGAACGGCTTATTTCGGGCTTTGCGGGATGGCGACCGAAAGTAAAACGTTAATGCCCGGCACATTCAGGCAATTATTTATCGATCAGTTATATAATCCAAATTGGGATTTGTTTGCGAGGTTAATTGACCAAAACACCATTAAGGAGCACTAAATCATGCCCATTCAGCACGTGGCACTTTCTATCGCAGGATTTGATGGTTCAGGAGGCGCAGGTATTCAGGCTGATCTGAAAGCGTTTTCTGCGCTTGGCTGCTATGGTATGACGGTATTAACTGCCTTGCCTGTACAGAATACCTGTGGCGTCAAAAGCTGTTATGAAATTCCGGTGCAGGCAGTAACCGGGCAACTGCAGACTCTATTTGAGGACATCAGGCCGCATAGCATTAAAATCGGGATGTTATATTCAGAAGAAATCATTACCGCAGTCGCTGATTTTCTTAAACAGCATGCTCAAGGGATTCCTGTGGTATTGGACCCGGTTGCTGTTGCCAAAAGCGGCGCGCCGCTGCTATTGCCAGAGGCAGTCAATGCGCTGAAAACAACAATGCTGCCGCTGGCCACATTAGTTACTCCCAATTTGCCGGAAGCGCAAACCTTGACTGGTAAAGCCATAAAATCAGCAGGGGAAATGCCTGAGGTTGCCGCATTATTACAGGCTATGGGCGCGAAAAACGTACTGATTAAAGGCGGTCATCTGAATGAAGGCAATGCCCGTGATTTGTTGCTAAATCAAGAAGGCGAGTTACAATGGTTCACCGGACCAAGGATCCAATCAAAAAATACACATGGTACCGGCTGCACCTTATCAGCGGCCATTGCCGCCAATCTGGCGCGCGGACTTGAGCTCGCCGATGCTTGTGCTGATGCAAAACAATATTTATCGCTGGCAATCGAATCAGCCAGCCAACAATCGGTTGGCAAAGGCCATGGTCCGGTTCATCACTTTTTTCAGTGGTGGTAGTTGCAGTTTTGCTTGATTTAGCGTTATAACTTAATAGAGTCGGTAAACAATAAAAGGATAAAAATGAAAACCGCGCTTTTTGCTACTCTAGGCCTGGTTGTGCTGCTCTTCTTCCTGGTCATTGGCGTGTATAACGCTTTGATTGCTTTGATAGAAGCCATTTATAACAATCAAAGGCAAATTGATATTCAGCTCGATCGCCGCTACAAAGTATTTGAATCACTGATTGAAACAGTGAAAAAATACATGGATTATGAAAAGACTACCCTGAAAGAAGTAGTTGAACTGCGTAATAGAGCCCAGATGGCGAAAGTAGCTGGTGATGAGAAAGAACGTATTGCCGCTGAAAATCAAATTTCACAAATCGCTGCCGGATTAAGCGTTACATTTGAACAGTATCCCGATCTGAAAGCTAACCAAAACGTGCTGCAGTTGCAGGAAGAAATCGTCAATACTGAAAATAAACTGTCATACGCCAAACAGGCTTATAATGACAGTATTGAGCGCTACTACGCCAAGAAAAAATCCTTTTTCGAAGCGCTGGTTGTCAACATGTATGCTGCCAAACTTGACAAACAATTTGAGTATTGGTCATTGCCGGCAGAGCAAATTCAGGCTCGAGAAGACTATACTGTTAAATTTTGAGTTGCATTATGCCCATATCCGATTACCACTCGTCTGCGGGTGACTGGCGTGGCCAAATAAAGAAAAATCAGCGCAAAACCCGCGTGGTCATTGCGCTTTTTCTGGCAATATATGTGGGTGTGGGATTGCTGGTCGATGTGGTTATCTTACAAAACCTTAATCCGCAAACCAGTCTGCAACAGTGTATTACTGCATTGCTGACGCTTCAGGCTATACCTTACGCAACCCTGATTATGGGCGGCATTGCCGTGGTTTCCCTCATGGTGACATATGCTTTCTATGACCGGATTATGCTATTAGGTACGGAATATCACGAAATAACCCCGGAAAATGCACAAAGTCTTGAAGAAAAACAGCTGTATAACGTGGTCGAGGAAATGAAGGTCGCTGCTGGTATGAAATATATGCCCAAGGTCTATATCATCGAAGCCGACTATATGAACGCCTTTGCCAGCGGTTACAGTGAAAAATCAGCTATGGTAGCGATTACCCGTGGTTTGTTGAACAAGCTGGATCGCGCTGAAATGCAGGCGGTAATGGGGCATGAACTAAGCCATATCCGTCATCTCGATACCAAATTAACTTTAACGGTCGCTATATTAAGCAATATTCTGCTAATCGTGCTGGATATGTTGTTTTATACAGTAATCTATGGCGGTAATAACCGCCGTCAGGATAACAGGCTGTTAATCGTGGTTATGATTTTGCGTAATGTACTGCCGATTATCACTGTCTTGCTAACTCTGTTCCTAAGCCGGACACGCGAATATATGGCGGATTCAGGCGCTGTGGAATTAATGCGTGATAATGAACCCATGGCAAGAGCATTATTGAAAATCAGCAGTGATCATCAGGAAAATGCCGATCAATACGCTGCACAGTATAGTCGGACGGCCCACGAACAGGTAAGAAGAGCCTCCTACCTGTTCGATCCCTCAACCATTGCTCCGCTAAATGCCTTAAGCAACGCATTCTCAACCCACCCGGATACCGAACAACGCCTCAAAGCCCTGGGCTTCAAAAAGAAAAATTAAGGAAATGTTGGGTCAAACGACCCAACCTACTGGCGTTTTATCTCACTCTCAAGTAAAAATCCTCATCTCAAACCATTCTCAATCGCAGGCGGAGTAGGAACAGGAAGATACAGTTTATCCGGCGAATGCAGATAAATAGAGATTTCCAGCACATCTTGCAATATCCCATTGGCAGCCTCTCCCGTAAGGCCGAGTCGCTCTGGCGGAGGCAGACTAAATAACATCTGAGCCACCAGCTCATAGTTAGCCTCTTTAAATGTCACATCCGCAAAAGATCCGCGCGGAGCCGGGTTAGGAATATCTTTTAATGTCAATTGTGATAAAAATTGAAAAACAGCATTAATCGGAACAGATTTATTTGTTAATTTTTTAAGCAGTGAGTAATAAGCTGGATGCAAGCTGCTTTTGCTTTTTTCACCACCAATACTTAATAACAAGTTAATTAATGGCTTGACCTGGTGAGGAATTTCGCCGGCATGGCGAATGATTTCCTGGAGATCGTTTGATTGTTTTAAGGCATTGAGTTGCTGCATATCGCTATACCAGCTCTTTAAACAAGCAAGTGAATCCCGGCCGCAGCAAAAGAACGCAAACAATTGGGTTAATCCACGCCATTGATAATCGGCAAGGACCTTTTCTATTTCCTCCGTTGTCGATACCTGACTTAGTTCTTGCGCTAGCTGTGCAGCTGTTTCCTGGTTTGAATCATTAATGAGGCTCAATTTATTAATATATCCTTGAAGGATAGAGCTTCTTTTCATCATAATATTGGTTGCCTTAAGCGCATTTCAGTCTCTTAATCCAATACCTTTTTTCAGCAATACCAGATTGAGAACTGTTAATAAAATAACCATAAGCAGTATAATTGACATTGAAAGAGTCATACTGACTTCATGGTGCCCAATTATAGCATAGCGCAAAGCGTTCACCATGTACAATATTGGGTTAAAATGTGAGACTGTCTGCCAGAATGGCGGCAACATGGTTGTAGAGTAAAAAACACCGCCAAGATAGGTGAGGGGCGTAAGAACAAAGGTAGGAATAATCATAATGTCGTCAAAATTACGGGCAAGCATTGCATTGGTAAAGCCTGCCAGTGAAAACAGGGCAGATACCAGCAATATCACGAGTAAGGTTAACGGGATATGATTAAAATGGATATCAACAAAAAGGAACGAAATCGCATAAACCAGAATAGCAACAATCAACCCCCGCAAAACCCCGCCCATTACATAACCCAATAACAATTGGCCGTTATTCATCGGGCTTACCAGAATTTCCTCAATGCTTTTTTGAAAGCGATGGCTAAACAAAGACGTTGACACATTGCCATATGCATTGGTAATCACCGACATCATAATCAAGCCTGGTGCGATAAACAGTGTATAACTAACGCCTTCGATAGTGCCGATGCGGTTACCGATTAATGAGCCGAAAATTAAAAAATACAGTGTGGTAGTAATGACTGGCGGTAGAAAAACCTGGCTTGATATACGGAACATTCGAACCAGCTCTCGCCGTATCAGAGTATAAAGGGCAATCAATAATTGTTTAGTGGTCATGATTTATAACATCCAGAAAAAGTTCTTCCAGGCGGTTTGTTTTATTACGCAGGCTGCGGATACGCAAGCCATTTTGACTAAGCAGCGCAAAAACCTCATTCAGGCTTACCTGATTATCGACCCGTAATTCAAAGGTATTGGAATCAATCAGCGCCGCTTCGTAGGGCGGCATGACGGGTAAGGTCTGTATCGTGTTTTCCGTCGTAAATACAAAGGTCTGATGAGTGAGGGTGCTGAGCAGATTTTTCATTGAGCTGTTACGCAATATCTGGCCACGATCAATAATCGCAATATTTTTACAAAGCTGTTCCGCTTCCTCCAGATAATGGGTAGTCAGGATAATCGTAGTGCCTTGTGCATTAGTACGAGTCAGGAACTCCCACATACTACGTCGAATTTCAATATCAACGCCAGCTGTCGGTTCATCCAGAATTAATACTTTCGGATTATGAATTAATGCCCGCGCAATCATCAATCGCCTTTTCATGCCGCCTGAAAGATGGCGAACTATCTCTTTACGTTTATCCCATAATCCCAACTGCTCTAGCAAATTATTAGCGCGGATTTTGGCTTCGAGGTAGGGAATACCATAAAAGCCGGCCTGGTTAATTAATATCTGAAAGCAATTTTCAAATATATTAAGGTTAAATTCCTGCGGCACCAGCCCAATGCATGCCTTAGCCGATGCGGTTTCAGTATCCAAATCATAGCCGCAAATCGAAATTGTACCCGTGGTTTTGCTAAGCAGGGTGGTGATTAATCCTATTGTCGTTGATTTGCCTGCGCCATTTGCACCCAGCAAGGCAAAAAAATCACCCGTTTTGACGGTTAAGTCAATCCCCTTTAAGGCTTCAACTCCATTGTTATAAACTTTGCGGAGCTGTTTAATTTCTAGCGCATGCATAAGTAGTTCAGATCTAATAATAATATTCAACTATACCCGTTATAAATCAATTACGCTAGAAACTACTTGCTATAGGCTTGAACCATACTACTACCAGAGATAGATTGCACCCTCTCCCGTATCGGGAGAGGGCTGGGGAGAGGGTAAAATTGCACCCTCTCCCGTATCGGGAGAGGGCTGGGGAGAGGGTAAAATTGCACCCTCTCCCGTATCGGGAGAGGGCTGGGGAGAGGGTAAAATTGCACCCTCTCCCATATCGGGAGAGGGCTGGGGAGAGGGTAAAAATTAAGAAATAAGCTAGTATAACGAGTCTCTGGTTTTAAACCAGCCGGCAATACTCAATCGTGTTTTATGAGTAGTACAGACTTCATGCGGCAAATTGCTGGTAAAGCAAACCAGATGATTAAAATGTGGTTGTACCGTGGCGAGTAACTGATCTTCGGGATTATAAATTTTCAGCTCGCCGCCATCCGCTGATTGCCAATCCTGATTTAAATAATACACACAGGAAATCCGGCGCTGTTTTTTATTCTGAAACTGATCACTGTGCTTTTTGTAAAAAGTTCCAGCTTTGTAACAGGCAAAATGGCTCTCAAAGCTGGCCAGGCCAAGAAAAAGCTCCCGGTTAAGTGTTTCTGAGACTTGGTTCATAGCAGAAAAATATGCCTGTACCGCAGGAGAAGCATCATTTTCCTCCAGCCAGCAAATCACATCACTCCGAATTCTGTTATCACTAACCGCATGATTCTGACTGCCCACTTTGGCTTGCCTGAAATGGTTTTCCAGCATTAATTGCTGAGCCATTTCCTGCAACTCAACCGCATGTGGCCGAGGTAAAAAATTTTCTGCAATATAAAAATTTTTATCATGAAGGTGATCAATTAATTCTTGAAAATTAAGCATCGTGGTCAAATTTTTGAAAAAAAGTATTTTGCCGGATTAACGAGGTAATTGCCAGCGGCAACATGACCTGTACTATTCAAACAATTGTTTCGAAGCCGTAGCTGTATGCATTACTTTGTTTGTAATCTGCCAGGTTCTAATATTTGCTGATATTCTCGCCATTCCGGCATGAATTGCGTCATCAGGCTATAAAATCGCTGATTATGGCCTGGTTCATATAAATGGACTAACTCATGCACTAGCGTATATTCAAGGCAGACTAACGGCTTTTTCATCAGATTGATGTTTAAGGTGATCCTCGCATCACGAATATTGCACGAACCCCAACGTGTTTTCATGGTTCGCAGGCTGATGTGGCTGCTTTTGACGCCAGTAACAGCTTGCCATTTAGCCTGTAATGGCGGCAATAATGCCTGCATCTGTTCCTTGTACCAGTACGTCAACAAATGAGTTTTCATCAGAGTGTTATTGATATCAGTCAGATAAAAATGAAAAATCTGGTTGTCAAAGATAAGGTTGGGCTTGCTCTGCTGATGCAACTCTAAATCATATTCTTTACCAAGATAAGCAATCTTTTCACCTGGTATTAGTTCTGCGTCATTGCGCGGGGCTTGCTTTTGGAGCCGTAATTGCTGAGCTATTATCCAGTCGCGCTTGTCAACGATAAGCCGTTGTAACTTATCAATGGGAGCGCGCAGCGGCATGGACGCGATTAATTTACCGTCGTGCGCCTTAATTTTTAAGTAAATATTTTTAATTGGCTTGCGCTCGATGTGTACGAGCCATTGATCGATCTGTAATTCCTGCTGTTTCATCGTGCTCTGATAACGCCCTTTGATGGCGCTATTATATATCACCGTTCAGCTGGAATACATGGGCTGTCAATATATTCGCCGTTGACCTTTAGCACCATGTTGACGCTGCGTCTATGGTAACGTGACAATTGATCATACTGTTGTCTGGTGATATAGCCATAGCTATTTCCACAATAAACCAGCGAGTGAGTATAAGCAGAGGGCCGGGCTTTTATCGGAAGCTCGCAATCCCATCTGAAGCGGCTTAAATCACAGTTGGCTGATGCTTCAGCGAAAGGCAATATACACAAAGCGGCGAGCAGATATTTTTTCATTTATTATTCCTCGTTATCGCAGGCTTATTCTGTTATCGTTTATAAAGGAAAAAGCTTTAATGAGCTCAGGGAGGATATATGAACACAAGAGAATTTTTATCTTATGTCAAGAAAAAGGATTATTTTTGTATCACTGAATGGGTAAATGATTTATCAGCGCGTTATCAATTTGATAATCTGTCAGAAAAAGGTAAAAGCTATCTGATGTGTCATGAATTGATTATGAATGACTTTACTATTGCAGATATTCCCGATATTCGTATTCTAACCGCTGTGCGGACTAACTGTGTTCTTAACACAAACCTAAACGCTAAAGTTATGAACTTTATTGATGCCGGCCTAATATTTGCGACGCTTCATCATTCGGGGAAGCTTGAGGAATATCGAGCCAGGAAATACCAGGCCAGTGTGGATATTGTTTCATCTTTGGACAGTATAATTAATAAAAAGCTGTTTGACTCTTTTAAAAAGGAAAATGATTCTTTCGCTAAAGCTGAAAAAGAAGCAATCACGAGTTTCAGGCATGAGGCTGCCAAATTGATAGCCTGGAAGAAAACTGCCGAGGCGCTTAAACAATTATTGCTTCAGGGAGGGGAGAAGGCTGCAGCCCGGTTAGGTGTTCTAGACAGTCTGACTGACCTGATTAATTGTGAGCCGATACTGACTCCACGAATCGCAAACGTGGTTAATCAGCGCATTGCAACGATTATGGGCCTGGAGCCTGCAAAAGAAGAAAAAACTTACCTGGATCGCCTGATAATTACAGAAAAAAAATCGTTAGTGAGTTGGGTAAGAGCATTTTTGTGGAGTAATGTGATTGACATTAAACCTGATACACCGAAGGATGCAAGCTATAAGCCGCAACAACCGGTTTAAGCCTGTTGTTCGTGGGCCAGTAAAAACTGTTTGTAATGAATGGCATTTGCTTTCCCCATATAACCGCCCTGGTTTGTTTTGCCCACGATACGGTGACAGGGAATGAATAAGGCTAGCGGATTGCTTTTACAAGCCTGGCCAATAGCACGCGGACTTGATTGCAGCTGATTAGCCAATTCGCCATAGGTCAAGGTGCGTCCAACGGGAATAACCAGCAACGCATTCCACACGCGTTGTTGATAAACAGAACCTTGCGGTTTTAACGGAAGCTGAAAACGATGATGCGGATTAGTAAAATAGTTTTCAAGCTCGCTTTGGATAAGCTGAGACTGCCTGGTTTCTGGTTGTTCTGAGCCAGGACAATCAGTAAAAAAGGCCTGATAAATATAATGCTCATCGAATACAACGTTAAGCCAACCCGCAGGGGTTTGAAAAGATGACTCGATGAGCATAAGAAATTAACTTTCTTTTTTAGAGGCTAATTTTTCTTTAATACGCGCAGCACGGCCAGCCAAGTCACGCAGATAATACAGCTTGGCACGACGAACATCGCCGCGGCGCTTTACAGTAATACTGTCGACAACCGGGCTGTAAGTCTGGAAAACGCGCTCTACACCAACGTTATGAGAGATTTTGCGTACAGTAAAAGCTGAGTTAAGGCCGCGGTTACGCTTGGCAATAACAACACCTTCAAACGCCTGTAAACGCTCGCGAGTACCTTCTTTCACTTTTACCTGTACTTCAACAGTGTCGCCAGGGCTGAAATCGGGAATATTTTTACCTTGCATTTGCTCGGCATTTAACTGGTCAATTATCTTACTCATGGATCACTCCTCAAATAGGCTTTATCCGTTATACGGAATCACCTTGTTCGCTTTTAAACTCGACAAGCAACTGCTTGTCCAAATCACTTAACACAATGCTTTCCAGCAAATCCGGGCGCTTAAGCCAAGTGTTGCCTAAAGCCTGTTTTCTTCGCCAGCGCTCTATATCGCTATGGTTCCCGCTCAGTAAGACTGGCGGAACATCCATGCCGTCAATTGAGGCTGGGCGCGTATAATGCGGGCAGTCCAGCAGGCCATTCATAAATGAATCCTGCTCAGCTGAACCTGCATGCCCGAGACTGCCGGGCAACAAGCGCACAATACCATCGATAAAAAGCATCGCAGCTAATTCGCCGCCGCTTAAAACAAAATCACCGACAGACCATTCTTCATCGACATGACGCTGGATAATACGCTCATCAATGCCTTCATAACGTCCCGCAATAAACAGCAAGGGCTGCGATGCCCGGGCTTCCCGGTTCAGATCCGACTGCTTGACTGCCTTGCCTTGCGGGCTCAGGTAAATTGTCTTACAGTCTGGCGGCATGATTGATTTGGCATGGTTAATGGCCGCGTTTAACGGTTCATACATCATTACCATGCCCGGTCCGCCGCCATAAGGCTTATCGTCAATCTGGCGATAAGGCCTGTCAGCCCACTGACGGGGACTCCAGTGTTCAATCTTGACAAGCCCCTGATTAATCGCTCGACCTGTAACACCATAGTCAAGTCCGGCAAAAATCTCCGGCAGCAGGCTTATTATGCCAATATGCAACGTCATTAAAAATCAGCATCCCAATCAACTGTAATCAATCGATTGTCAATATCAACATTGGTGACGACCTGGTCAGGCAAATAAGGGATCAAATGCCTTTTTTTGCCTTCTACCACCAGGACATCATTAGAACCAGTCGCTAGCATATCTACCACCTCGCCCAGCTCTTCATTTTGAAGGTTGCAAACTCGCAATCCTATAAGCTGGTGCCAGTAATATTCTCCGGGTTCCAGTTCGGGAAGATGCTCACGCGGAACGGCA
This sequence comes from Legionella dresdenensis, assembly GCF_042649825.1. NCBI lineage: Bacteria > Pseudomonadati > Pseudomonadota > Gammaproteobacteria > Legionellales > Legionellaceae > Legionella > Legionella dresdenensis. The sequence continues at coordinate 68,124 of NZ_JBHSAB010000010.1, forward strand.
ATCTCAACATTAGTCAGTTTTGTTGCTTCTTCACGCTCATCAAACCCTTCAATCAGCGCAAGAATATGCTTATCGGTAACATCTACCCGTTGCAGGTTTAAAACCTGCCATTGCTTGTTGATAAAGGCATACCACTCTGAATAACGTAATATATTATCCCGCGGTTCAGTAAATGAATGGACGGTAACAAAACCTTTAATGCCATGCACTTTACCAAAACGGCCAATCACAACCCAATCTTCTGACTTATCCACTGATTATTACGCAGCAGCTTCAGTTTTTTTGTATTTTTTTACCAATGAGGCAACGCGATCAGACAGTTGCGCACCTTGGCCTTGCCAGTGGACTAATTTATCCATTTCCAGGTGCAGGCCGATTTCCTGACCTTTGGCAATTGGATTGTAGTAACCAATGCGCTCAATGTAATTTCCACCATCACGGCGCTTACGGCTATCCGTAACAACTACGTGGTAAAAAGGACGCTTTTTAGCGCCTGCTCTTGATAAACGTATAACGACCATTATTTTCCTCTTTAAGAGTAGTTACATAAAAATGCCGTGTATTGTACGAAAATTAACTCGGCATGGGAAGCAAAAGTTTACATTTATTCAAAATCACCGGGCATTATGCCTTTTAAGCCAGCCAAACCGCCTATGCCGCGCATTAGTTTTTTCATTCCACCGGGGGCGGTGATTTTTTTCATCATGCGCTGCATTTGCTCAAATTGTTTCAAAAGGCGATTGATATCCTGAATTTGAGTGCCTGAGCCCAAAGCAATTCTTTTTTTCCGGGAACCGACAATGATTTTCGGAACACGTCTTTCTTTCGGTGTCATTGAATTAATAATGGCAATTGTTTTTGCCAATGCCTTATCGCTGACCTGATTCATTGCTGCGCTCTGCAGCTGGCCGAGTCCCGGTAATTTGCTCATCATACCGGCAACACCGCCCATGTTATTCATTTGCAATAATTGCTGTTTAAAATCTTCCAGATCAAACCCTTTGCCTTTTTTGATTTTCTTGGCCAGTTTTTCACTTGCCTGTTTGTCAGCCTTACGCTCAACTTCTTCAATCAGGGTCAGAATATCACCCATACCAAGGATGCGCGACGCAATCCGATCGGGATGGAAGGGCTCCAGAGCATCTATCTTTTCACCGCTGCCGATAAATTTAATGGGTTGTCCGGTAATGTGTTTGACCGACAGCGCCGCGCCGCCACGGGCATCACCATCTGTCTTGGTCAGGATAACCCCGGTTAACGGCAGGGCATCATGGAATGCTTTAGCGGTATTCGCCGCATCCTGACCGGTCATACTGTCAACAACAAACAGCGTCTCGATTGGTTTTACCGCCTGATGCAGGGCTTTAATTTCAGCCATCATCTCATCATCAATGTGCAATCGGCCAGCAGTATCGAGAATAACTACATCCATATACTGTTTACGGGCTGCATCAAGCGCCTTGTTCGCAATATCTATCGGTTTTTCATGGACATCGGCAGGGAAAAAAGCAACATCAAGCTGGGTTGCCAGGACTTTAAGCTGTTCAATCGCGGCGGGACGGTAAACGTCAACGCTGGCTACCATAACTTTTTTATTTTCGGTTTCTTTCAGGTAGCGGGCGAGTTTTGCGGTACTGGTTGTTTTACCGGAACCCTGCAAACCTGCCATCAAAAAGACCGCCGGCGGTTGAGTCTTATAATTCAGTTCCGCACGTTGACTGCCAAGAACAAGAACAAGTTCATCATTAATCAGCTTCACCATAGCCTGTTCAGGTTTCAGGTTAGGGTCAATCTGCTGTCCGAGGGCCTTGGTTTTAATGTCGTCTATAAACTGTTTGACAACCGGCAGGGCGACATCTGCTTCCAGCAGCGACAAGCGTACTTCACGCAATGCCTGCTGCATGTTCTCTTCTGTAAAGTGGCTTATCCCGCGCAGTGAGCGGAAGGCATTTGATAAACTCGTTGTTAAATTTTCAAACATGATTCATGTATACCAGCTGAAAAAACGCCTAGTATATCACAGTGTATGCCGGCTGTAACCCGGAAAAGGTACCTTCCTCTGATGGCCGGAGAAGGCAAATCAGAATGGTTTAAACCAGGTTATCATCCCCGCGAAAGCGGGGATCCATCCATCAAACAAGGTAAGGCCAGCTTGAGAAATGGATTCCTCCGCGGGCATGACAAATCCTTAACTTAATGGCGGAACCTGGGGGTCCTTAGGAGTATCTTGCTCTAGAGTTTCTTTCGCAATTTTCTTTAAAAACTCACCTGTTCGATTGGAAAAAAAACCAAGGTCGGCACTTTTATATACGGTTAATATCTGCTTTACAAAATTCTCGGGAGTGGCATCAGCCGCAAAACGATTTTGCTCTTCCGGCTTAAGCAGGGCCTCCAATGCCTGTATTTTGACGTCTTTGCGATCCTTATTCATGGACCAGAAGCTATTTTTCTCATTAGTGAGCGTGCGAATCATGTTTTCAATTTCATCTCGATGCTTTTCAATGATGTCATGAACTTTGTTCGGTTTGGCTTCATTATTGGATTGTGAATTGGATTCAGCATATTCAGGAATATAGCAAATGTCGACCATTTTTTGGACTGTTAATTTTGAAAGGATAAGGTTATTTTCTACGTCATTTAGCTTAAAAATAACCCTCTTCGGGCCTAGCTCGAGTAATTGGAAATCACGATCAGAATCAATTACTCTCTGTATTGCTGCCCTCGCTTGTTCAAGATCGCCAGTAAAGTCACCTCTTGGGATATGGAGCTGCCCATTGCCAAGATTCACAGTGATGAGTTCTGCCGGATCGGGTATTTTAAAGAGTTTAAGTATAGTACTAACCACAATTTCGTCGCGCTTAAGCCGATGTGGTTGTCCATCGATGTATAATGTAACGTCACCGTCTGGCTGCTGCTCTTCCATAGCGACATTATTATTTTTAATAAAATTCTCAATGAGATGCATGGTAAGAGTTGATTTCCGTGTATGCTCTTTCTCATCAATCTGAAGCAAAAGTTGTTTATTACTATCGTGGGTGCTATTTATAAATACAGCAATTTTACTGCTACTCATGATTGTTTCCTGGAATTTCTATTTGGTATTATATTGTACATTATGAGTTCCTTGTTGTCAAAAACATATACAAATATTGAGTCACCTGGATCGATCAGATACTATCTGTCACGCATTCAAAGATAAGAGGTGGGTTTATTGTGATTACATTAGTAGATTATGACGGTTTAATTATTCAGGCTTTGCATAAGTCCCGCAACCAGGATTCATCAATCCTTGCTAAAGAGTTGCTTGAGCAACGAAAGGACTGTGCGGATGACAATAATGTAAAGTCTTTAGATAATTATATTAAGGCATGGCAACAGGATTTAGAGAAAGTGGAACCTGCTTACAGAAACGGATTTTTAAACAATTGGAGTACATTTACAGCTCAGGAAAACGCAGGACTTACCCGTTTTCAAATTGTATCGGTGACCCAACTTAAATACATAGTTAACAGGAATCCCGATTGGTTTGGGCCGCTTAAGGAATTTGTATATAAATACCATAAAAGCGATTATGTACGCCAATACCTGCATACCGCACTTACCCCTCAGGGACCAAAAACTGCAGAAGCTTCAGCCCCAGCCCCCAAAGCCTCTGAACCACCCAAAGCGCCAACAACACAATCATTCTTTGACCGGCCACACCCGCCAGCTTCTACGCTCTTACCTTGCACAGGACCAGGCTGCAATACATCCATCTAGCGGGTCAACAATATCCATTTTAAAGCGCAGATTGGGCTGTAAAGCCCAACAATCCTTCCTCTAGACGAATAAAAGCAGATAAAGACAAATGAAAAAAATGTAAAGAATTTTTATATGATTTAAAATGCAAGCCGCGGACATAGCATTATGAATACTTCACGAAAAAGAGCTGATGCCGCATGATTTATTCCCGGACTATTTGATTCGCGCGGACCTGCGATATTTAGTGTTTTAATATTATTTATATTAATCCATTCCAGTATTTTTTGATTAATATCGCTTTTATCAGCAACACTAATTATCAGAAGCGGTTTATTTTGGCGTTTTGCATCTTTGATAGTAAGCCACGTACCATCTTTAATCTGCTCAGGTAAAGGAAGATCAGGCACAATAATTAAAGTCCCGTCTGAATCTCTTATATTTAAAATAGTCCGCTCGGCTGGATCGAAGGTTGTAGTCTGTTTCAGCTCTGAGTATTTATCTAAAACACAAATGCCATTTTCATCAAGACCACCTGCGGGACACCATCCTCCAATCTCAATACCTAATTCAGATGCAACCATTAATCCAGCTTGATCTACACCTGTCTGGCCGCCAGAAACGATTTTTTCAATCATTTTTACAACTCCCAACCTTTTTTATTATATTTAAAAAGGTAAATTCTTAGCTTTGCTGCAGCGCAGCATAGCACACAAATATCACTATTTTAATTTCAAACGTAGGTGGGGCTGTAAAGCCAACACTCAACTCATCAAAAGGAAGAATCCTTAATATGCTGCACTGCACCAAGACTTCAATAACCGAACAGGTACAATCATTAGGTATCGTTAACTAATATTCCTCGCAGGCATATCTTATCTCAATAATTACACCAATTATTTTATCGTACTCTTTAAGCTCCCTCATTTCCAAATGGCTTAATTCCGGGCTGAAAGGTTTTACAAAATGTTTTTCAGTATCAGTAATTAACTGCCGGACAATAATTTCCGGGTAATCTTGTAACTTAACAATCACGTAACTTTTGTGATGTGGGCATCGTCCCGGATCCGTCAGGAGGATTGCGCCTCTGGGTATTATCGGTTCCATGGAGCAATCCGGCATGAAAGTAGCGAATGAATTCGCTCCCATTTTTTGATTGCAGACAACATGCTGCTTTATATTAGTAAAGCTATCCGGCCAGTTATTCATCTGGGAAATAGTAACCAGAGGGATGCTTTTCAGATTGCTTTCGTTCGTTACCAGGGAAGGGATTGGTTCATAACCGCGTAACTGGTTAATTGTGATTCCAAAATAATTTGCTATAGGTTGAAGTGTTGTCGTACGCGGGTTTTTATAGAGTCCAGATGCAATGCGCTGAATAGAAGGCTGAGGCAAATTAACCTGCCGGGCCAATTCAGCCACCGTAATTCCGTCACGTTTTATCAGTTCGCCTAAAATATTATGCAATTCTACATCTTTTTCTATTTTATAACTCATATTGTATATTCTCTTTAAAGGCAGTGTTTCCCGCCAACCTGCATGCATAATTTCTTATTATAAAAAAAGTATTGACTCGTATCAAATATTATTTATAATACCAAAATATACCAATTATTATTAATATGGTATATTAAAATAATAAAAACGGAGAATAAAATGGAAGATAATAAGCGAGTCCTGGCCTACACCTTAGCAAAAGAGAATGGAAAAATCATAATAGTTTTGACGCAAAATATAAAACGAATTTGCAATACTTTAGATTAATGCTCAATGCTGAGCCATAATTCAAGCATAGGATATGCGTATTTTTATGGCTACCCATATAACTCAATTTCCGATATCATCTCGGTGTTCGTCCAATACTCAAGGAATGATAATGCGTCCATCTTATGTTTATATTCTTGCAAGTCAGCGCAACGGCACTCTGTATGTAGGCTCTACATCAAGCCTCATTAAGCGTACTTGTGAGCACAAAAATAAATTTATTCCTGGTTTCACAACCAAATATAACGTAAACATGCTGGTCTATTATGAAACACATGTCTTGTATATTGAAGCGGCTCGCCGTGAAAAACGGTTCAAAAATTGGCCAAGAAAGTGGAAGTTAAACCTAATCGAAAAATTTAACCCCGAATGGCGTGATCTATATGAAGAAATTTGCCAATAATTGTGATCTACTGGATGCCGTGGACAAGCCACGGCACGTAGGAGAGTTGTCAGCAGATCTAAAGGAATGAAATGAAAAAATATATAACGCTTTATTCGGGAACAGATAATAAGTCTTATTTTAAAGAAGAGGAGCATGATGTTGAATCAATACAACATCTTGGGGCGTATTCAGCAAGAATTCCGGCAACGGGTTTCAAATTCAGAATGTTTAAAGCGGGTTTGGAGTATAACTGGCATAACCCACCTCAGCCTCAATACATTATTTATCTGAATGGGGAAGTAGAAGTGGAGGCTAGTGGTGGCGAGAAGAGAGTGTTTAAATCTGGAGATGTTTTGTTTGCCAATGATATGGTAGGGCAAGGGCATATTACCCGCACATTAACAGATGGTAACTCAATAATCGTTACTACACAGGATGAGCAAGAATAGGAAAGTACCAGTCCAAAGATTTAGAAAATGAAATTTACCATAAAAATTAAGCAAAGTTTTGTGTGGTTCAGGGCGAATTGCATTTTAAACTTGTTGTGGTTACACAGACAGACCTACTTGCATAAGTTTTTATTAAAAAAGTATTGACTCGTATCAAATATTATTTATAATACCAAAATATACCAATTATTATTAATATGGTATATTAAAATAATAAAAACGGAGAATAAAATGGAAGATAACAAGCGAGTCCTGGCCTACACCTTAGCAAAAGAGATTAGCAGGGAAGAATTGGAAAACGTATCAGGCGGTTCTGGTCAGATGGGATGGTGTTCACGGCCTACGTTTAGAGCTAGCGGCTCCAATGGTTCCTGGGATACTGTTGTTGATGTCGTTATTGATTTCTAACTGCTAATTTCTGTTTGCCAGGATTTGTTGCCAAGTCCTGGCTGGATGTTATTTTATGGATGTGAACATGAAGTTTTTGATTGCAACAGAAGCAGATGATCCGAGCGCGCTTTTGGTAAAACTGGCCTTAGAGGAAGAAGGGCATGAGGTCAGGCTTTTATTCACGGCAGATCTGCCAACCCGCCAAAAAAACTCTATTTACCTTGAATCAGGCCGGAGCACATGGGTTGCCAGCGATGACCTGGATGGCAGTATCGCTGATAAACAATATGACGTAGTCTGGTGGTGGCGCGGTCGTAAGCCTTTTCTGGCCAAGGAACAGTTTCATCCTGATGATTATCATTTTGTGCGCCGGGAAAATTACCTTTTTCACGACGCTATTGTGCAAAATATATCGCCTGCAGCATGGTGGGTAAACGACCTGAAGGCAGCTAAAACAGTTAATTCAAAATTATATCAATTGAAAATCGCTTCGGCTTGTGGACTGACAATTCCTGATACTCTGGTTTCAAACAATCCTGTGGATGTTCGTACTTTTGCGTTAAAGCATAAGTATAAAGGAATGATTTACAAGCCTTTTTGTTCCAGTTTTTGGTTTGAGGAAGGCAGGGTTAAAATTTCCTATACTGTCAGCTTGAACTTTTCGGATTTGCCGGCAAATTCAGTGCTGCAAAATACTCCCGGTATTTATCAGCAGCAAATCAGCAAAAAATATGAACTCAGAGTAACCTGCTTTGGAGATTATCTGATCGCCGCCAGACTGGATTCACAGCAGCATGCTGACGGGAAAATCGATTGGCGGGCAATTCCTGATGGCCAAATGAGCGTTGAACCTTATGAACTGCCAGCGTCGATAGCTGACAAAATTCGCCAATTCATGCGCAAAACAGGGCTTGTTTTTGGCAGTCTTGATTTTATCGTATCAACGGAGGGTGAATACATTTTTCTTGAAGTAAATGAGCAGGGCCAGTTTTTATGGCTCGAGCAATATAATGCCGAGTTCAATATGTTGGATACTTTTGTCAATTTTCTAACTCAAAAATCAGAAAATTTCACTTGGAATATGGCGAAAAAGGAACACAAGATGGCTGCGTATCAAGACAAGATACAACCGATCCTGAAACATAATATGGAACATCATGTTAATTTGAATAATGAACATTACTGGATGGCACAATGAAAAAGAAAATAATGATAATAATGGGAGCCCTTTTTACGCTTAATGCTCAGGCTGATAATATTGTTGACTTTCATGGCGATAAGCAGCAAAGCTCCGTGATCATGAGCAAATATGCCAAAGATGTTTCGACATCGACAAGGGCGCTTTATGAACTGCTTCGCAATAATTTTAATAATAGCGACAAGGCATTTGAAAAACAAATAGAGCCCCTGCTGCAGAAAAGATTTGCCCTGGTTGAAGCAATCAAAAAAGAGGGGAATTACTCCTTTGTTGATTTTCAAACGGTATTTTATCCCAACGATAAAAATATCTACACCACGATTGAAGTGATTAAAGCCAACGACTCTTCAAGGCTTAAATTTGTAAATGCAGCAGTTAAACAGCCAGAAAAAAAGCAACCCAAACGAAAAAAAGACTTAATCGATCAACGGATAGAATTTGATAATTATGAAATGCAGTTGATGCAACAAGGAAAAATCAAGCCTGGAAAATATGAGTGTCCTGTTTACCATTGTGTTACCGGATATGCTGAGCCGCGTTTCAAACCTTACCTGGCAAAATTCAATACAGGCGCTGTCAGGCAGAAAAAACTCATTCTGGATACGCTAAATCATGATCCTGTGCCAGAGAGAAGAGCGGCTGCTGCCTTTATGGTAGGCCACTTTACTACTCCTGACGCGGTTTTTGCAGCGCTATTACCTCATGTGAATGATAGTGATGAGGGAGTAAGAAACAATGTCATGCGCGTTATTGGCAGCACTATGGACAAAGCACAAAAATATGATTTGGATTTGACCCCTTTTATTAATATGCTGAATTCGCCCTATGGCAGTGATCGTAATAAGGCATTATATGTTTTGTTATATGCCACTCATTATGAGCCGAATAAAAAAATAATTGCCCGCCAGGCCGGTGCCAAACTGATTGATCTGCTGGCATTAAAACAGCCTAATAATCACGATACAGCCTATCAGGTTTTGAAAGAAATAAGCGGAGAGCATTTTAGCGATCAGGATATCACAGGATGGAAAAAATGGATGGCAAAGCAAATAAATAGCGCATAATCCAATCGGATGTGCCTATACCTCGCTAATGGAAAATAATAATAATGAACACCAACAACCTGTTTCGGAAAGAGGCGCTGGAAAATCATGGAAACCATTTTCTCGGTACCTCTTTTATTAACACTCCAGTCAATTACATCGTGCTGGCGGCAGGGTTTTGTATTTTAATGTTGCTGATTATCGCATTTTTAGTTTTTGCTGACTTTTCGGACAAATATACGGTCAGAGGTTTTATCACTTCGTCAAAAGGGATTATTAACATTCTATCCAGCAAGAGCGGCGTGATTACCAAAGTCTATGTTCACGCCAATCAGAAAGTTCATAAAGGCGATTTATTACTATTGTTTAGTTCTGAACAGGATTTGTTAAGTCGGGAAAGCATAAAGATCAATAAACAATTCAGAAAAAGAAACACACTGGTCAAGCAGGAAATCAGGCTGAAAAAAGCAGAAATTACTGCGCTTAAAACGTTATTGGACAACAAATATATTGCCCGGACGCTCTATAACGAAAAATATAATCAGTTGCTGCAGCTTGAAAGGGAAAAAAGCCAGATTGAACTGGAGCGTGCCCGATATGAACAGGAAAAAAACTTTGCCATCCGAGCGCCAGCTGATGGTTCGGTTGCTAATGTTCTGTTTAAAGAAGGACAATACGTAGCTGTTAACAAACCGTTATTAAAAATTCTCCCGGCAGATGCTTCCTATATTGCCGAGTTGTGTATCCCCGTTGAAAAATCCGGGTTTCTGGCCCGAAAAAATAATGTTTATTTACAATTCGATGCTTATCCTTACCAGCGTTTCGGCGTGTATCAGGCTGCTATCGCCGAAATAAGTCCAGGAATAATTATGAGCGATGATGAAGAAGAAAAGCCAATTCATGTTGGCCAGCCCTACTATAAGGTATTGGCAAATTTGTCCCAGGATTGCGTCTTTGTGTATGGTAAACCCAGGCATTTACAGCACGGTATGACCTTCACCGCAGTACTGACCGGCTCTCATCGAAAAGTCTGGCAATGGTTATTGGATCCGGTTTTCAGTTTTTATGGCGGGCATTCAGTATGAGCAAACCGGCCTTATTCTATCAGCGGAAAAAACAGCTGCCCATGATTCTGCAAAATCAAATAGCTGAGTGTGGATTGGCCTGTATTGCAATGGTCAGCAATTTTTGGGGGCATGATCTTGATTTGAATTTCTTAAGAAGTTTCGATTCTGGTACGGTAACAGGAACAACGTTATTAAGTATCTGTGAAACGCTGGATCAGCTTGGGTTCAATACGCGCGCGTTTAAGGTGCCGATGTCCGAAATACAACTGATTAAATGCCCTGCAATAATCCACTGGAATATGAATCATTTTGTGGTACTAAAAGCAGTGACCAGAAAATACGTCATCATTCATGATCCCGCTACTGGTGTGGTGCGCTATACATTTGAACAGTTCTCAGCCTCATTCACTGGTATTGTCCTGGAGGTAGAGCAGGCAATTAATTTCAAACCGGTCGAGATGAGCAGAAAATTTAAATTGATGGATTTTGTGAATTCGGTGAGCGGAGTCAATAAATTTCTCTTGTTATTGCTGTTATTATCGCTGGCGATAGAATTTTTCAGCTTGCTGAATCCATTATTAATGCAGTACGTGACGGACAATGTGATTAATACCCGGGATAAAGGGAATCTCTATACCATGGTTACGGCATTCGCCATTTTGGCGTTTGTCCATGGTATGGCTGACTGGGTAAGAAGTAATATGGTGATTTACCTGTCAAATAACTTAACAGCCCAGTTTTCAACCAATATCGTTAAACACATCCTGAAATTGCCGGTTGATTTTTTTGCCCAGAGGCATAAAGCGGATATTCAATCGAAATTTCAGTCAATAGAGCAGATTCAAAAGAAGGTTTCTACTGATTTTGTGACCGCGGTTTTAGATGGAGTTATGATTCTGCTTAATATGGTTATCATGGCAATTTACAGCAAATTATTAACTGCAATATGCCTGTTTTCCTTGCTGGTATTTCTGGTGTTGCGTACCCTGTCTTATCAGGTCTTGAATAAACAAACCCAGGTTTCAATCATTGAGCATGCCAAAGCAAATGCGGTGTTTCTGGAAATCATTCAGAGCATTATGGCGATTAAATCGTTCGCCCGAGAAAATTATTTATCAGGCTGGTGGCGTAATTATTACTACAAAGCGCTTAATGCGGATATTCGAGTCGCTAAAATGAACGCAGTGTATACGGTGATTAATCAGATTCTGCTGCATCTGGAGCAGATTGCCATAATTTGTCTTGGCAGTTTGCTGGTAATGGCTAATCAATTTTCGCTTGGCATGTTATTCGCATTTATTGGTTACCGCACTCAACTGGTTAATAAGGCTTCCACATTAATCCAGAATGTATTTGAATATCGGCTGATTTCAATTCAGTTGAACAGGCTGGGCGATATCATTGCCCAACCTCCAGAGTTAGTAAACAGCGGCGCGGGCAACATTGCAACGGTCCGTGGCGATTTAACCCTGAAAAATATTTATTTTAGCTACGGCAATCAGAATGAGCTTTTGTCTGCTATCAGTCTGCAGATAAATGCCGGTGAAAAAGTGGTGATAACAGGCAGCTCCGGTTGCGGCAAGACCACACTATTAAAAATTGCTATGGGATTATTGCAGTGTTCATCGGGTGAGATTCTGATTGATGGCCAGCCGCTTGAGCAGTTTGGTTTGAAAAACTATCGTGCCATGACGGCATCGGTACTACAGGATGATATGCTGTTAAGCGGCTCTATTAAAGATAATATTACTTTTTTTGACGAAAGAACCGATTATGAGCAACTTTATTCAGTTGCTGAGCTGGCCTGTGCCGATCAATTTATCAGGCAATTTCCCATGGGGTATGAAACACTGGTTGGTGAGCGAGGCGTCATGCTCTCTGGCGGGCAGAAACAACGAATACTGCTGGCACGCGCTTTATACCGACGACCCAGATTTTTATTTCTTGATGAAGCCTCAAGCCATTTGGACGTAGAAAACGAGTGCCGGATAAACCAGTCATTAAAATCGCTGCAAATTACTCAAATTATCGTTGCCCATAGACAAGAAACCATCGCCATGGCTGATCGCGTCATAAATCTGGCAAATAAGAATGATATTATAAATTAATTGACTAAGTAGGGTGCCGGCAAAGCATCGGGATAATCGTTTATTACCTGTTTATTACAGATATACATTTATTCAACAATGGCCCGCTTTTTGTTATGATTTTATAAATTTTCGCATATTAGGAAAACTGTGCAGCATTCTTTAACCACCTTGTTTCTTGTTTTACTGGCGTTGATTATTTTATCGGGATTTTTCTCAGCCTCTGAAACCGGTATGATGTCCATTAACCGCTACCGCTTGCGCCATTTGGTCAGAAAAAACAATAAACAGGCGATAAGGGTAAGTCAATTGCTGGCTAAACCGGAACGGTTGCTAAGTGTTATTTTAATCGGTAACACATTGGCAAATATTATTGCCTCAACGGTTGCTACCCTGATTGGCCAATACCTTTATGGTACTGCCGGGGTGGCAATTGCAACACTTCTGCTTTCACTGGTCATTCTGATTTTTGCTGAAACTTTTCCTAAAACACTGGCAGCCTTGCGTCCTCAGCAAATTGCTTTTTTTGCTGCTTTACCATTGAAAATTCTGCAGACAATCCTGGCTCCTCTTGTACGGCTAATCAGTGTTATTACTAAAGGAATAATATGGCTTATCGGAGTTAAATTCGAAGGGCAGCGGGAAGCATTGACTGGTGAAGAACTGCGCTCTGTTGTTCATGACGCAGGGCAATTGATTCCAGCTGAACATAAAACTATGTTGCTAGGGTTACTGGATCTTGAACAGGCAACCGTTGAAGATATTATGATCCCAAAGTCAGAGATTGTTGGCATTAATCTGGAACAGTCCTGGCATGAAATTGCCGATCAATTGGAGACTGCCAAGCATACCCGTTTGCCCTTGTATCACGATTCTATTGATCAGTTAGCAGGAATAATCCATGTTCGCGATATTCTTAATCTGGTATTGGAAGAACGATTAAATAAAGAAAGCCTTCTTAAAGCCGCAGAGCCCCCATATTTTATTCCTGAAGAAACACCCTTGAACAGCCAGCTTTTAAATTTTCAGAAAGAAAAAAAGCGCAGTTGTTTTGTTGTTGATGAATATGGCGACTTGCAGGGATTAGTGACTATGGAAGATATTCTGGAGGAAGTAGTAGGGGAGTTTACCACTGATATTACTACACTAAGCAAAGACATTATTATGCAGGAAGATGGTTCCGCTCTTATCGATGCCAGCATTACTCTGCGACATTTGAAGCGGGTACTAGGCTGGCAGTTACCCGCTATTGGCCCACGCACTTTAAGTGGTTTGATTATCGAATTTCTGGGTTATATCCCGCCTGCGGATTGTTGTCTGGTGATTGATATTTACCAGATTCAAATTCTGAAGGTGAGCGACAATATGATTAAAACCGTAAAAATGCAAAAGAAATAGCCTGGGCGGGCAGTAAATCCCAACACTAAATACCCGTAAGTCATGTTTGTTGTCCAGCCCACACTTACCTTTTCGCTTTTACCAGGCAGTAAATAGACGGTAAAACAAATAACGTAAACAATGTACCAAGCAGTAAGCCGCCGATTAATACAATACCAATTGCATGTCTCGATTCAGCGCCGGCATTATGCGCTAAGACCAATGGAATTGCGCCGAACACCATTGCGCCGGTTGTCATAAGGATTGGGCGTAGGCGTAAAACACAGGCTTGCTTGATTGCTTCGCTGGTTTTTATACCCTGTGCGAGCAACTGATTGGCGAATTCAACCACTAAAATACCATGCTTGCTAATCAAGCCAATTAATGTAATTAAGCCCACCTGTGAATAGATATTGATGGACTGGTTAAACAGCCAGGCAAACAATAGCGCACCAGAACAGGCGAGGGGTACGGTAAACAGGATAATTAACGGATCGATAAAATTTTCAAACTGGATGGCCAGAATAGAATAGATAAACACCAGTGAAAGCAGAAATAAAAACACCATTGTATTGGATGATTCACTCTGTGCTTTAGCTGAGCCGGTCCAGGTTTGTTTATACGTCGCCGGCAATTCACTGTGGGCAATTTCCCATAATTTCTTCATCGCCTGGGCTTGCGAAATGCCTTCTGCAGGTTGTACGTTCAATGTGGTCGAACGCATTTGGCGGAAATGCTCCAGCGCAGTTGGCTGGGCTTTGGGCTTCATTGTCGCTAGTGCACCTAAAGAAACCTGTTTCCCCGCGGGGGTAGTTAAATATAACTCATTAAGCGTCCAGGGAGAAACGCTGCCTTTCACCGTCAGATCATATATAACGCCGTCTTTTTGGAAATTCAGACTTTTATCGCCGCTGAAAAATACTTCGATTGTTTTTGCAACCTGACTGGCTGAAAGACCTAATCTGGCCAGGGTATTATTATCCAGATTGATCATATAGCCTGGCGTATCAAGACGTAAATCATACCTAACCATTCCGAATGTCTTGTCTGACTCAAGCTTCGCTTTAAGTTTTTCCATTTGATTAAAAAGTTGGCGAAAATCATCAGCTGTTGAAATAATCAAAGCCAGATCGGAGCCGCTGCCAGCATCGTCCAAACCGGGCAAACCGCTATCCCAACTCCAGGCGACCGGATCAACAGAAGGAAAATGAGTCATTTGCGGGCGCAGTTCGTTGACTATGGTTTCAGAAGAACGGTGTCTCTGATTATGAGCTTTCAACGGTAAAACAATGCTGGCGCCCCAACTGCCTGCAAACGCTAACATATTTTGTGTTTCGGGAATGTTATGTAATGTTTTCTCAATTGCTCCCAGTTTGCTATCAAGCTGATCAATAGACTCGCCAGCTGCCGCTGGCGTATAAACACCCAATAAACCACGATCTTCTTTGGGAGCAGTTTCCCTGGGCAAGTGTAAAAACAGGAGCGCACTGATAATAATCGATGCCAGGGCTGCAACCACAGCCCATTTTTTGTTAGTCAGCAGCCAATCAAGACGGCTCGAATAGCCAGCGGCTAACCGCTCAAGCGCATGATCAAATTGCGGCCAGAGTGGGTTATGGTTAGTGCTTAAGAGACTGGCACACATTAACGGCGACAGCGTTAGGGCAACAATACCTGAAATTACCACGCTGCCGGCAAGGGCCACTGCAAATTCAATAAATAATTGTCCAAGCATGCCATCAATGAACGCAATCGGCATATAAACGCTTGCCAAGGTAAACGTCATGGCAACGATTGCAAATCCAATTTCTTTAGCGCCTTCAATTGCCGCATTACGTGGGCTCTGATTTTGTTCAATATGGCGCCAGATATTTTCCAGAACAATGATCGCATCGTCTACGACCAGTCCAATGGCTAATACCATGGCCAGCAAAGTCATTAAATTAATCGAATAGCCAAACAGTTTCAGAAAAATTAATGAACCCAACAGGGAAATCGGAATAGTCACCAACGGGATAATAGTTGCTTTGATATTGCGCAGAAAAATAAAAACAATAATCAAAACGAGAATAATTGCTTCGGTAATTGCAGAGCGGATATTTTTTAGCGATGCATTAATAAAATCCGACTGATCAATAATTATGCGCGCCTTGATTCCTTCGGGCAATGAAGGTTGTAAAGCGTCTAGCTCCTTGCGTACGGCTTTTGATACTTCAAGCGGGTTCGCGTCATTCGCGCGACTGATTGATAAAATTAATCCTGGATGGCCATTTACCCGTACTCGGGTTCTATTGTTATCCGTTGTCAAATCAATTTTGGCAATTGATTTCAGCAATACCGGATGAGCAGGATCGGGTTTAATGAGCAGGTTTTCATAATCCTTTTTGCTTTTCAGTTCCGAGTTTAAGGTACTTGGAATCTTGTTCTGATAGTTTCCGGCAGGCAAGGTGATTTTACTGCGGTTAAGCGCAGCTATCACTTCATCGACATTGACTTTAAAGGCATATAGTTTTTTGGGATCCAGGGTAATTTCATAAGTATACGGTTGTCCCCATACCATGACGGAGGCGACACCCGGCAAACTGCGAAATTCATTTTTAATCCGCAGGTGCGCAAAATGGGTAAGCTGACCGTTATCCAGGGTTGTTGATTCAAGCGCAATCGCAATAAAAGGCGGTCCATTGGCTGTAAGCTGACGTTCAACTATTGGCGATTTAACTTCTGAAGGTAAAAAGGGTTTAGCCAGGTTTACCGCGTCCTGAGCCGCACTTAGTGCACTGCTCATTTGTGTACCTGCACTAAATGCAAGGGTAATCTGTGAATTGCCGCCACTTGATTGAGACGTGATGGTTTCAAGCCCTTCAACGCCAGATAGTCTGTCTTCCAGAACATTGGTTACCGCTGTTTCGACCAAATCAGGGCTCGCATTCGGATAGCTTGCGCTTATGGTTATAGTGGGAAAGGTGATTTCCGGGTATTCCCTGACCGAGAGGGTGTGCCAGCTCATAATACCAATCACTGCAATCAGGCAATTAAAGATAATCGCAATGACGGGATGTTTAATAAAATATCCAGTGAGTTTCATTACTTATCCTGTGTGCCCGGTTGGTATACTTTGACTGCTACGCCAGGATAAAGCCGCTCCTGGCCTTTGATAATAACTGACTGGCCGGACTCCAATCCGGAGGCGATTTCAAGCAGCGATTTGTTTTTTATCCCGGTTTTGACTTCTGCTAATAACGCTTTACCTTCTTCAATTCGATAAACATACGATTTACCAGCACGCAGGAATACAGCCTCTATTGGAACAACCAACGTTTTTTGTTTCTTCTGAATGACCAGATCGACGTCAACGGTGGAGCCAACGAGACAATCAGTGCATGAGACCTGGACATCAGCAGGGCACATATGGGTATCATCATCAATCATGTTCTGCAAATTATCAACGGCATAGGTTTTATTTAAAATATGGACTGACTGGCCCTGTTGAAGCGGCGGCAGGTTTGTGCATGGAACATCAAACTCAACCAGCAGAGAGCCAGGATCATAAATACTGACTATTTGATCCCCGACATTAACCTGCATTCCCTCACGCTTTTTGTAAGCGCCGACAACGCCATCAAAAGGTGCGTAGAATCTCAGATTGTCCAGCTCCTGTTTTATGCGCTCAATTTCTTTCTGTGCCTCAATCCAGGCTTGCTTTTTTTCTTCCGTTTCCTTGGAACTGACATAACCGGATTTTAAAATGGATTGCAGGCGTTCAAACTGCGTCCTGGCTATATTTTCTATCGATTCGGAATATTGCAGGCTTTTTTCAAGGGCTGGATTATCAATTTTGGCAATCAGTTCACCTTTATGCACTTGTTGGCCCGGTTTTGCCAGCGCATCAAATCTGCCAGTGCCTTTGGCTATCAGCGTCGCAAAATGTTGTGGCCGCAGAGTGCCCGTAAGTCGAATGGTTTCTTCAATATCTGTATTAACTAATGTAGTGGCTTCGACTAACTTGAAGTCATTAATTGCCTGAGGTTTGGCTGAGCCGAGAAAATAATACCAGACGGCGATCGCCAGATTAATAACGAGTAAAAAAAAGATAATTTTCTTTAAATTTTTTTGAATAAAGGCTGTGTTTGGACGTTGCTTGCAATTCACGCTGTTCTCACGAGTTTAGTACACTTTTCCTGTCCTGAACTTTATCATGTAAATAATGATTGTTAAACAGTTTAACCTTTATTTTCTTCTTTGCCGGATGTTACATCACAGGTCAGCATATAGCCGCCGTTGCGTATCGTTTTTATCAACTCGGGATGGCCGGCATTCATTTCAATTTTTTGCCGTAATCGGCTGACCTGCACATCAATTCGGCGGTCAAACGGGTTGAGCTCACTGCTTTTGGTAATTTGCAGCAAAAATTCACGGCCTAATATGCGATGAGGTTGTTTGACAAAAGCCAATAACAAATCATATTCACCGGTACTAAGCGGTAATTCATTATTATTTAAATCAAAGACCTGGCGTGAAGAGGGATAGAGTTTCCAGTTTGCAAAAGATAACACATCCCTGCTGTATTCAGCGCTTTCTTCCATAAAACGTTGTACCCTCCTTGAAATAGCGCTGATACGCGCATGCAATTCACGCGGGTGGAGCGGTTTTACCACAAAATCATCTGCGCCGGCTTCAAGAGCATCTACACATTGTTTTTCGTCATAATCATTACCCAGAATAATTAATGGTACCTGATAACAATGGTAAAAATCGTTTAAGAGGGTGATATTATTTTCTATAAATGAGCAGTGAATAAGCACGGCTGCCGGCATGCGTTGCTCTTCCTGTAACTGGGAGAGGGTTTCGAACTGAATAATGCCCAGGTTAAATTTACTAAAATAGTCCAACAGGGAATGGGCTACAGGCGCATCATCAACAATAAAAAGGTATTTTTGATGCGAAGGCATTATTTCTCCCCGTTGTATGAAATTTGATATTATATACTCAAGAAACTTGAAAAGGCTATTTCAGGTTTATTACAGGAATCGTAGTCCTTTGCACAGGACAATATTTTCATATTACGTGTAGGTTGGGTCGTTTGACCCAACATTACCAATCTTCAACCACTTTTCAGGTTGGAGTGCGTGATAAAAAGCTTGTTGGGACAAACGACCCAACCTACAAAATTTGCTGGCTAATTCTTGTTCACTGACTCGAAAGAGTAATAGAAGTTGAAGTAGAAGCTGTATTTGCTTTGTCCTGTTTTGGCGTCGATGAAAAAAACATTTTAACGTGAAATTCTACGGAATTGCCTGTCTTTGTTTTATGACTGTCGACTGCTGAAATATTTATTCTCGGTTTCTTTTCAGTCCGCGAATCTTTATTAGGAATAGCAGACAAGAGGCTTTTATTTTTGGCCGCTTTCTGACGCAAAGTAGTTAATGTCTCACTCAGTCGAGTGGGCTGAAGGCGCGGCTTCTTTTTTTTAGGCTCTACGTCCTCTGCTGGATTGGTGCGTTTTTCCGCTTCTTGTTGTTCAGGCTCCGATTGGCTTTCAGGCACATCAGGATTGTCATGAGATGAGCTATCATCCTCGTTGTAATCACCCTCATCGTCAAAAGAGGGTGAGCAGGGAATCTTGGTATCATCTGGCTCTTGCGGTTTTTGTTCTTCTTTTCCCTTTTGAATAAAATCTCTCATAACACGTTGGATACGCTCTTTACTTAAGGGGGATGATTTGGCTACTCTAGCCAAAAACTTTCCGCCCAGTAACAAATCCGACTCATCCCTTCCTATTGCACTCTGTTCTAATAACTGAGCCATATTTTCATTTGATGTTGACATTATTACTCCAAAACAACTTATAAATCATTGAGTAACCTTACATAAAGAATCAAAAATCCGAGTGTTAATTTTTAACCTTTGGAAGGGGTGGGCATAATAATACAAGATTAGTTTATTTACAATAAAATAAAACCAGGTTGTTTTAAATTTGATTTGATGGCGATAATTAAAAGCAGTGTTAATCCCGTATGCCGGGGACGGCAGGATAATTTTTGACCTCATTAAAAAAAACTTTCAGTTCAGCCAGCATAGGTTGAAGCGGCGCTTCTTTTGCCAGAGCTGATCCGGGATCATCTGTCCATGCGCCATCAGTCATGCGGAGAATAACGGTAATATAATGGTTATTGTCCGGATAGAGGGCGACCAGCCATTCCTGATTGATTATTCCAAATAATTTCCCGGCATATAAATTGGAAATTTGCTCCTTGCGTACCTCTACTAGAGTGGACTGTGGGTTAACCTGATAATAACTCTGCGCATATTGAGTAATGGATTCCGGAGTAAAACGCTGATTGGCATTCGCTGCGCTTTCCAGAAAAATACTGCGTTTGGCAGGAGATGCAGCCGGGTTAAGCAGGGTAGGTAATAATGAAATACCATCTGGTTTTACCGGTAATGTAAGATTAAGAAATTGCGCAATTGTAGGTGCAATATCAATCAGGGCGATTCGGTTGCTGATTACTTTCGGTTTCGTTACCTGCTGGCCATTTTTATAAATTTTAAATCCGAGCAAGCATTGGAATTGACCAGGACTTAACAAGTCAGAACCATGACCCAGACTCATTTCAAGCGGTGTTGCTGTTTTGCGGGCAAGATAATCTACAAAGGTATGAGAATTGCCCTGATATTTTTTTGCCTGCGTTTTGCGTGAGCCCGGCTTAAACAAAACTTCGCCATGGTCGCTTAACAAAATTACCATACTGTTTTGCAACAGACCCATGTGTTTTAAGCTCTCAAGCATGATGCCTACCTGCTGATCAGCAATTGCGAGTGCTTGCTTATAAATTTTTTTGCGACGGTGGGCATCAAAGGGATTGTAAAATTCTGCTGGCGATGTCCCTGCCCAGGCATAAGGCCAGTGTGAAATCGTATAATGCACTGCAAAAAATAAGGGCTGGTTCGGGTTTTGCTGTTCGAGGGTTGTTTTTAATACCTGATTAAAAGTATTCGGGTAATAGGCAAAATAGCTGGCGCGGTTAAGGTAATTGTAGGGTAAAAGCCATTTGGCAATTTTAGTATTAATAAGTAAATTGCTTAATGGGAAGTCATTAAATGAACCTAAAATGATTTCGTTAACGCCAATTTTTGGACCCGTTATACTCTCAAAACCATATTCTTTATCAATATTATTAAAACGTCTTTCATCGCTGGCATAAACAGTTTGATACCCCTGGTGTTGTAACACCCAGGCAAGGCTTTGATTCGAGTTCACTGTGTCTTGCGGCATCAGATTTTCCCGAGCCTGCGTATGGTTCGGATAACGGCCAGTCAAGATGGATACCCATGCCGGGTATGTACGTGCCAACGGTGAAATGGTATCTGTAAAGCGAACGCTATTGTCCAGAAACTCGTTAATCACCGGTGTGTCATGGGCGTTAACATTGTCTGGATTTATAGAATCCACCCCGATAATAATAATATTAGGTTTCGCTGGGTTTGTGTTGAAGTGGGCAGGGTTATCCCGGGTAAATAGCACAACTGTTACTGCCAGGAACAAAATAGCGGCCAATGGCAATACTTGATAAGGATAATGGCGGACAAGTTGCAGCAATCCAGCGATGAACAGTGCACTCAGTATGATGGATGAGATAATAATAACTGCTTTGATAGCGCTTATTGGTATAACAGGCAGAAAAAAATCGCTGAATATGCTAAGCGGAAAATAAAAACAATTCAGGCTGATAATGGTAATGACGGAAAGCAGGAATATTGCTAATTGCCAGTAATCGAGCTTGTTTTTGCTTATTTTATGCCGGGCAATACCCCACAACATAAATGCTTGCAGTAACGAAACAACCACACAGAGCAGGATATGAACCAACGCAGTAAATGCTATTGCATAATACACTTTAGGCGGCAAGTAGAGTGCGTGAATAAAGCTCTGGCGCCGGAATAACTGGTACAGGAGCTGAAGTGTAAAAAAGAATAAATTAAATATCAGGAAATTGTTAAAATAGCGCTTCATGCCATGATTCTCTGTCATTTGTCCTGTCCAACAGTATTGTTTAAGTGCCAGTTATACACATAACCGTCAATGCTGTTGATATGCTGTAATTGTTTTAACAGCGGTGGGTTGGCAAACTGTTTCAGATGATCGATCACATTTTGTTCCTCGCTACCAAAATCCTCGCTGTACCATTCATAAATTTTGGATACAATCAATTTGCCTTCGATTACTTGTGCACCGCGGTATGAATTAATGTACCCAAAGGCGGCCTGGTTAAGCTGTTGCTCAATCTGTGCGCCTGTAAACGCTGTTCGACTTAGGTTAGGTGCGCCAATAGAGCCATTGTTCAGTGCATAGTGAGTACGTGAATCATTCCATATCGGTCGAATGATGCGATTATTGATATCATCAAGAGATAACGGTATCGCATTAATAGTGAGCAGTTTGGCGCCCCACGGGCCTACGCTGAACAAGCCGGGCGATATATTAATATCCTCAATGCTGCTGACAGGATAATAGCTTGCAACGGTATGAACTGTAATGGCATTAAACAGATTAATCCAGTAAGCAAGCTGTTCCTTGCGGTTATAAAGATTAATATTAATTTCTGAGAGGCGTTTAATATAACGCTTGAGTAAATCAATATCATTATCTTTCAGGTTGCGGTAATCAACCAGATTAATTCCTTCATCATTCGTAATTACCCGCGTGCTCAGAAAATCCTGCCACTCGCTGTGATCAATAATTGCAGTGGCCAGAGGATTATTTATTTCCCATATAGTCCATAAATTTTTATTATAAGATGCAAAGGCGGGAGTATTAGTAAACAGAAACAAGGTAGAAAATAATGCGAATAATAAGAACAGTTTACGCATTCACGCTGGCCCGGTTGCGAAGCGCGCTGCCAATGGTCATGCCATCCAGAAATTCCAATTCGCCTCCCAAAGGAATTCCATGCGCTAATTGACTAAGACGAACCGGATAGGTACGCAGCATTTCATAGATAAAATGAATAGTGGTCTGGCCTTCGACTGTGGGTGTTAGCGCCAGAATTACTTCGGTAATATTTTCCGATACCACTAATCGTTCCAGGCGGGGTAGACCGATATCCTCCGGTCCCAAGCCATCCAGCGGTGATATTTTACCCATTAGTACAAAATAAGTGCCATTAAAAGCATTGCTTTGTTCAATCGCGCTAATATCAGATGGACGCTCAACAACACATAACAAGCCCTTATTTCTGCTGCTATTCTGGCATAGTGTACACAGGCTGGCCTCAGTATAGTTATTACACCGCTGACAGTTTGTTATATTATGCATCGCCTGCTCCAGGCAGTGCGCCAGGTTCAGACCGCGCTGACGTTGGTGCTGCTGAAGCAGGTTATAAACCATTCGTTGTGCTGATTTTGGCCCTACACCAGGCAAACAGCGTAACGCTTCGACAAGCCGCTGTAATGCGTCCATCAGGTGTTTATTCCTTTTGATCTTTCATGAAGTCAGGAAGATTGAAGCCAGAAGTGAGCTTGTTAATGCGATCTTTTGTCGCCTTTTCAATTTTTTCCCGTGCGCTGTTGTAGGCTGCTATCAGCAGGTCGCACAATAAAGTGACCTCTTCTTCCATTAATGAGGGGTGAATATCAATTTTAGAGATGACGTTATTACCTAATATGTGAATTTTCACCATACCGCCGCCAGCTTCACCAATTGCACTGATTTTGCTGATTTCATTTTGAGCTTCCATCATCCGCTCTTGTAATTTTTGAGCTTCTTTCATGATGTTGCCCAGATTTTGATCTAAGTCCATAACTATACCTCATTATTTGGTTTAATTAGTTAATTATAATTCATCTTTAAGTGGTGCAATAGAATTTTTAACGATTTCAGCTGAAAACTCTTGTTGCAGACGCTTTACAAACGGATCGTCAATGATACTTTCCTCAGCTTTTTGCTGGTTTTGCGTTTGTATTACCTGCTTTTGCTGGGCAGGCGATGATTGGGTCATTGTATCAAATTCAAAATTAATTTTAATCGGTTCGCCAAAATAAGCCGCTAATGCCTGCTCCAGACGTGAAGTCACATTGGGAGTAAATAAAGACTGATGCCCCTGAGCGACGCGTAAACTAATATCACGGCCATCCTTGCCAATCATTTCGGCATTTTCTGCGGCATTTCGCGCCAGTCCGGTTAATTTAATCTTATCCAGGATAGCACTCCAACTGCTTTCAGATGAAGCTGGTTGGACGATATCTACAGCAGCCTGTGCTGTTTCTGACTGTAGGTTGGGTCGTTTTGACCCAACATCATCAAACTCGGAACAGGCGGCTATTTCCAGCTCCGGCTCGTCAACACTGCTATCAGGTATTTCCGGTTCAATTTCAGGTACAGCACATGCAATACTGTGTGGCGAATCATTATCCGGTATCGCAGCTTCATAAGCCAGTTTCGGCAACACAGCTTCTGATGCCGGTTTAAAGGCCAGCATCCGCAGCAAAGTCATTTCAAAGCCTATTAACGGTGAAGGAGCCAGGGCCAGATCTTCCGATCCCTTGAGTGCAATCTGATAAAACAGCTGCACATCTTCCGGGGTAAACCGTTGTGCCAGCGGGGTAATATCTTCCTGTCTATCGATTAGTGCACTGCAATCAGCCAGTGCCTGGCAAAGAGTGATCTGATGCAGGTAATTTAATAATTGTTCAAGGGCATAGGAAAAATGCCCGCTTTCCGCTGCAATCTGGCGGCAAATTGTTATAATTCGAGCCGCATCATGATTGCTTAATGCATGCAATAATTGTAAGGCGAAGTCTTGCTGGGTATAGCCCAGCATACTCTTAATGTCTTGAGCCGTTAAACATTTCTCTGAGCTTGCGATTGCCTGATCGAGCATACTGAGCGCATCGCGCATACTGCCGTGCGCTGCTTTGGCTAGCAGTTGCACAGCTTCGGGTTCAAAAGGATAATTTTCTTCTTTCAGAATAAATTGCAAATGGGCATTAATTGTTTCAGGCTGTAAGTGCCTCAGATTAAATTGCAAACAACGGGATAAGACCGTAACGGGCAATTTTTGCGGATCAGTGGTTGCCAACAGAAATTTGACATGCGGAGGCGGTTCTTCCAACGTTTTGAGCAGCGCGTTAAAGCTATGCTGGGAGAGCATATGCACTTCGTCAATCAGATAGATTTTGTATTGGCCGACTGCTGGCGCATATTGAACATTCTCAAGTAACTCGCGAGTGTCTTCAACACGGGTTCTTGAGGCCGCGTCAATCTCTATCAAATCAATAAAACGGCCGTCTTCTACCGCTTGGCAAGCATCACAACTCAGACAGGGATCGGCGCTTGGACCATGCTCGCAATTCAGCGCTTTTGCCATTAAGCGGGCAATACTGGTTTTGCCAACTCCACGGGTGCCGGTAAACAGATAAGCGTGATGAACACTTTTCTGGTTAAGAGATTTGATTAATGCTTTATTAATGTGTTCCTGGCCAACCAACTGTGCAAAGGTGCGTGGTCGCCATTTACGGGCCAATGCCAGATAGCTCATAGAGACATTCACTAGTTGGGCGGCGGCCTTAAGAGCTACACCCCGGCGCCCGAATCAATCGTTACCGCTGCTCCCTTCCGGGCCTGACGGGGTTCACAATCTATCGTCGCGGGGGAACCAATAAGGCCACCATTGTTGAGTTGGCAAGAATAACAAAAACGTTGCAGCAATACAATAAGTATTCTTGCAAAACAGGATTAATTCAGCTGCTAACGGGTCATTTTATTATGTCGTGCCGGGGTTATTTCGTTTAAATAATAACAGAAATATTCTTTACCATTGGCGGTGCCTTTCAGTTCTTTCAGCATAAAACCGGTATCGCCCGGGATTCCCAGAATCTTCAAATAGGGTTTCTCAGCCATTTTAACGCCTTGCCGGCCTGCTGCCGTTGAAGCAATTTGTGCCTGTTTGAACACATTGAAATAATACCCAAAGAAAGATGGGTGTTTTTTGAACAGGTTGCTTGTTTCTGTACAAGGGTTAAATATAAATGAATTGTTGAAGCGGCTTTTTTTCGTTAAAGGCAGCACGCTGTGGGTTGGGATACTCGATGAACCCATTGGCTTCTCGGGTGTGCGCCGAATATAAGATTCATATTCTTTCAGATTGAAAACTACCTGGTGCATTTGATTATCTGCATCAATAACGGTACCAAAATCCACAGTATCCGGCAGATCGTTTCCTAAACGGTTCCTTTGCTGATGGCGTTTGTCAGCAAAAATACCTTGCTTCGGCGCCTTTATTTTAGTGATTTTTTCTTGTCCTTTGCCTTTTTTATCCGGGATATGCGGGATTCTGTAATCCTGATGAGTAAACATAACTTCTTGATACAGAGTTTTCGGTTTATCATGTAATTGTTGTTCTATGTCGTCTGCCAGTCTCTTTATATTATCTTCACTGGCTTCGCTTATTCCTGTAATCATACAGCAGTCTTCGCTGTCATATTTGACTTTCGCACCGCTGCCAAAAAATGACTTGACGGTGCCGGAATTAATTATTTTCTTTAGAATGTTTGATGGCTCAAACCTAATATTGGCAAGATAATTGCCGTCTTTTGACAGTGTTATGGGTGGGCAGGAGAATGGAATATCAAGAGTGGTTGCCATATGGCTTAATCGCTCAATTATCTCCAAAGCTCTTTGGTATTTGGTACAGCGCTCCTGGATTTGATTATTAATAGAACAAGCATTATTTTTCTTGTCAAGAGCACGGCCAGACACGAAAATTTCAAGGTAATTATTATGAAGTTGAAGGCACTTGATTTCATTCTCACGCAGTACAGACCGGATAATACCGGCAAGTGCGCTGGCTTTTATATCCAGATATTTTTTCACCGCGACAGCAATATAAGAATCAACCTGGGCATCACCAAAAATTATAGAGGCGTCTTGCGGTTCTACAAATTCTTTTAATGCTTCGATAAGAAAAGAATGTTGCTGGCGCAGTTTGTTTTCCAGTTTCTGCTTTTCTTGTCTACTGTATTTCTGCGCAAGATATTCGCGTCTAAGCGATTGCATAATTGACAGTAAAGCGAAAACAGTTGTTACGCTAAACAAGGATTGGCCGCCAGCCAAATTGTCGAAGCCGGCGCCGACAATGTCAAAGATTAAATAAGCAAGCAGAAAAATATTTATTCCCTTATACAGCATGCTTTTCCGGTATGAACTTTGACAGGCCTGTTCAAGTTCGACAAACAAGTCTGTGATTTCGTTCTGATCTAATGATGCCAGTCTATTGTCGTCATCATGCAGCGGCAGAGCAGCCGGTATGCGTTGATGAAAAGATAAAACAAGCTGTTTGGCCACGTGGAATGATGTCCTTATAATAAGCCCTAAAGGAATATCCGAGTACATTAAAAAGGCAAAGCTTCCATATTCGGCTATAAACTGTATGTCATCCGCCAGGGAGTCGCCCAGTTTATTCTGGCACAGAGCGCCATAGTCTTTAACAAGTATGTGCATATCAGCAAGCGGAATCGTTTCATCAAGAGTAATATCCTCGATTTCTGCACATTGCGAGTAACTTTTTAATAGCCTAAACACCTCCTGTTGCCTGTCTGCAATGATTTTTTGTACATGCTGGTAGTCGTGATGTTTAAGCGCTTCTTCAACCCATTGCAATCTCTGATCAATGTCATTGAGATCAGCTAATTTTTTAGCCATCAGGTGACGTTTATACTCTTGCACTATTTGTATATCATCTTGTCGCAGGGATTTACCCAGTGTCTCCCAATATATTATTTGAAATACTGCCTCAACAAGATTGGCAAGGGACCGGTTATTTAAATTCCTTTGCCGATTAAGTTTGTTCCTTTTGGCCTTAACGGCATCAACCAGTCTTTGTTGCCAATCCGGAAAACGGCTTGCATGTTCCAGTGTGCTTGACATGAGGGCTGTTGAAGAACAAGTTAATATTTTAGGAGTAATATCTTTCATAGCTTAAGTACGTTATATATGGATGCCACATTTATAATACACGTGTTTGGTTTTAAATAGTGAAGGGATAATTATACAGAATTGTATTATGTTAATACAAGTTTACCTTGATTTTTCCTTATTGATTAATGAGATGACGCAGAAATGCCGAAGTGCGCTTATTTTTTAAAAAAATTGCAAAAAAGGTTTGACATTGCCGCTGGGATGAGTAGAATACGCCACATGCCTTCGGGGC
>NZ_JBHSAB010000011.1:0-62530 GCF_042649825.1 Legionella dresdenensis
AACGTTATGTTTCAGCGAGTTATTCCTTAAAAAAACTCACTGCTTCCATTTTTTGTCCGGCACAAAGAAAAAAGCTTTGATGCAACGTAATTTTACCCTCTCGATACGGGAAAGGGTGCAATTCCAATCTCTACAGTAAGTCCTTTCCTTTAAAGACTTTTTGCAAACCCTCAGATGCCAGGGATGGCATCTGGGAGCGTCA
Source organism: Legionella dresdenensis (assembly GCF_042649825.1). NCBI lineage: Bacteria > Pseudomonadati > Pseudomonadota > Gammaproteobacteria > Legionellales > Legionellaceae > Legionella > Legionella dresdenensis. The sequence continues at coordinate 203 of NZ_JBHSAB010000011.1, forward strand.
GGATGACTTTATGCGTGTTTGCAAAAAGTCTTTAAAGGAAAGGGCTTACCCGCTCTGATCTTGCAAGGCATGCGTGACTAAGCGCGCGATAAAAACCTTGATTACGCTTCGCTGCATCAAGGCTACTCTCTATTTATTCAACAAAGCCCTCCCCGATACGGGAGAGGTGCAATTCCAATCTCTGCAGCGATATAGAACTTGATTATTAGCAAAACCACTTGACTTTGTTGTCATGACAATCACATAATTAATTGTCATGACAAATAAATTGGTTTTATTATGATTAGCGATCTGAAAGAACATATAGGTTATTGGCATAACCGTTTTGGGCAGAGTGTCGGCTTAAGTTTCGAACAAAAGCTGCATCAGCATGGAGTTACGGTGTCGCAATGGTGTGTCTTGATTATTCTTTATCATCAACAGGCAAAAACAATGTCAGAGGTGGCGCATCATTTGGGAATTGATAATGGTGCAATCACCCGCCTTATTGACAGACTTGTTATTAAAGAATTGGTAATCAAGAACCGCCATGAGCAAGATGCCCGTGCGACTTGTATTAACCTGACTGAAAAAGGAAGGAAATTAATACCCTTGCTGACCGATGAGGCGGACAGAAATGATTATGACTACTTTTCCATATTATCTGTTACAGAATTAATCACCTATAAAACCCTGTTATCAATACTACTGGCAGCCCAAGGCATCACTGTTGAACAGGACTGGCCGGCCCGGCTGCTCAAAAACCCTGATGGAGTTACCATGAAACAAGAGATTATCAACCTGATTCACCGCCTTTCTGCACCTATTGATGATAGTGACGCGCAATTATCTTTCCCGGAGGTTATTCAGCAATTACATGAAGCAGGCATTACCCGTTATTATGTTGATCTGGTCACCGGCAATAAAATTTATTATCACAACGATGGTTCAACTTATACCCATGCAGCCTGCATTAAAAAATATGCGATAAACGAGCATTATAATGAATCAGGCGTTATTGCTGCTCTGAGAGCAATTCAAGGCGGCAAGATTAATTATCCTGAGTTTCTTATGCAAATATGTAAAAATGGCGTGGTGAATTATGTGGTTTATATTGAGGGCAAACGTGCTCATTATATCAGTGCGCTGGGAGAAGTTTATCAAGAAAACTTTGGTTGAGTTATCAACTGAATCTGCTGCGCGCTTCAATGCTACAAGGGATTTACGCTAAATAGCGCATCCCTTTCTTCCCTATTGGCCGTATATTCAAGAATTTCGATCAAATCCTCTTTCAAATGATTTTGCTTTAACTGGTCAGGGTTGTTACATGCCTTTTTGGCATGACGCAACTCCCTGGCAGTCAAACCACAAACCGCTGTCAGGGTACTTGCGAAAGGCGCTACGACTAACGGTAACCATAACAACGACGACAGCGGATTAAAGATAAGCATTATACTCACTACCATATAGGCAACAATTATCCCGGTAAACACACTAATTAAAGCAGGAATTGTCCAATTCTTAAACTCAATGACCTGTAACGCTTCGGTATACCATTTTGCAGGTTGCATTGGATTGTATTTTGCCCATAGATAATCATAAAAAGCCAAAAACTGTTCTCTTAGGCGGGTATGTTCACTATCAGATCTTTGTTGATAGAGCGGATGAAATTGCGACAGATAATAGGCCAGAGCATTTTTGATTAAGTCATGATGGGATAATCTGGCATAGGTGTCAAACTGATAAAACGTCTGTTCAACCTGGTTTTCAATGATCAGGAGTTTTTTATAAAATAAATGATTACGATTCAACTCATGCTTAATCACATCAATAGGCTTTTGCTTTTGCCGTACCTTCTCCAGTAGCGTTTTTTTCAGCAGTTCACCGTTTAATCCCGTTTTGGCAGAAAACATCAGCGTATTTTCTATCGGCACCGCATAAGACTGGCAAAATTGATAAAATTCCTTTTCACTATAAATGGCTTCATCCACCTTCATGGCAACGACAAGTATATCCTGCTGTTGATAATATTTGAGCAATTCAAATACCCTCAACTGATCAAATTGGCTTGCCAGATTAAAGCAGACTATCGGAAGTCTAATCTTGTCTTCGGAATTTGGCCGTTCGGTTGCCGGACAATCAAGCGCCCATAAAGTCTGGGAACCCAGCCTGATTTCATATTCTTGTTTGTGAAGTGTAGGAAAATAACCGCGAGAAGAAAACGACTTACCTTGTAAGCATTGAATTAAAGCCGTCTTGCCTGAGCAGACAGACCCAACAATAGCAATGTCATATTCAGGCAATTTAATTCCTTTTAAATTATCAAAGCAAGTTGTCTGTAAGCAAAGCGTAGCCTGGGTGCAGGTCTGCAGGACCGTAACCCGGGTTTCACTTTGTTGCACCCAGGCTACAATCCATCGATATCCAGACTTAGTTTAACGGAACAACGTTATGGTAGGCAATATCGGTTTAATCACGCCAAAAAATTGCAGAACATAAATAATTAATATTAACAGCACTACAATATTCAGCAGGCTCTTAATTGCGGCTGGCATAGGAACAAAAACATTAATCAGCCACATTAATACGCCAAATACGATAATTATCGCTAACAGATTTAATATTTCGGCCATCGTCTATCCTTAAACGTATGTTGCTGTAGTTATAGTATAGGACAATTTGCAGGTTGTGTCGTTTGACCCAACCTGCAGCGGCTATTTGTTAATCATCGCTTTGATTTCACTAATCTTGCCGTTTAAATCAGCGGGCAAACTTCCTCCGCCCTGAGCCATATCATCACGGCCGCCGCCTTTACCACAGAGATGCTTGACGTAAACACCTGCCGCCGGTACTTTGCCAATCAGATTTTTACTGATTCCGGCAACGACATTCATTTTATCTCCGTCAGTGGTGAATAATACGATCACCACATTGTCCAGACTGCCTTTGAGCTGATCGAGCGTGGTACGAAGCGCCTGATTGTCTACTCCATCCAGCTGCTTAATCAGCACATTCACGTCACCGATTTTTTCAACCTGCGCCAGCAAATCACTGCCGGATTTGGCCGCAAGTTTAGCTTGCAGACGGGCTAACTCTTTTTCAACTGCTTTGGTATCAGTTAGCAGCTGGCCTAATTTCTCTACTGCATTGGTGGAATTGGTTTTTAGTTTATCTGCTACCTGTTGTAAAACCGCCAGCTGCTGATTCACCCAATCAAGCGCATAGCCGCCTGTTACCATTTCAATACGGCGCACACCACTGGCAACGCCATATTCTGCAGCAATTTTAAACAGACCAATATCACCAGTCCGTCTTGCGTGAGTACCGCCGCATAATTCTTTTGAAAACTCGCCCAGGCTCAGCACCCGAACAGCTTCACTGTATTTCTCGCCGAATAAAGCAACCGCACCGCTTTTTTTCGCGTCTTCCAAAGCCATTTCGGCAGTAATCACCTCATGGTTAGCCCGGATTTGCTCGTTTACCAGCTTTTCTATAGCAGCAATTTGCTGTGCCGTCAGCGTCTCAAAATGGGCAAAGTCAAAACGCGCCCTTTCCGCATCAACCAAAGACCCTTTCTGCTGGACATGAGGCCCGACAATTTGTTTCAAGGCGGCATGCAGCAAATGAGTAGCTGTATGGTTAAGACGAATGGCGTCTCTTCTGACCGCATCAATCTGGGCTTCTACTTCCTGATTAATTTTCAGCTCACCACTGACCAGCTCGCCATAATGGGTGATTGCCTGGCCGGATTTTCGGGTATCATTGACTTTGAAAACAGCATTGCCCGCGATCAACTGTCCCTTATCGCCAACCTGACCGCCACTCTCAGCGTAAAATGGCGTATTATCAAGGATAATAATGGCCTGAGTACCCGCTTTCAGCTGCTCAACCTTTTGACCATCGTGCACAATAGCCGTAATCCGGCCAGTGACAGTATCCGCATGATAACCATGAAATACCGACGCTTCGTCATGTACTACGGCAGTTGAGTAATCAACCGCAAACTGACTTGCTGACTGCGATTGCTCACGCTGCTGTTGCATAGCCTGGTTAAAAGCTGACAAATCGACTTCCAGCCCTTGCTCACGGGCAATATCCTGGGTTAAATCAAGCGGAAAACCATAAGTATCATATAATTTAAACGCAACTTCACCAGAAATCTGGTTGTTATTCAGCAGCTTGATCTGTTCCTGTAATAAGCGCAACCCCTGCTCCAGCGTTCGTCCAAACTGGTTTTCTTCTTGTTCCAGGATACGCTCAATCTGAGCCTTGTTAGCGGCAAGCTCAGGATAAGCATCGCCCATCACTGCAATTAACGGTGTTACCAGTTTATAGAAAAATGGCGATGGCAAGCCGAGTTTATTACCATGTCTGACAGCACGCCGGATAATCCGGCGTAATACATATCCCCGTCCTTCATTGCCGGGCATGACACCGTCCGCAATCAGGAATGAACAGGCGCGGATATGATCAGCAATAACTTTTAATGATGGATTGCTATGATCAAGGCCAGGAGCCAAGGCCATAATTGCTTCGATCAGATACTGGAAACTGTCAATTTCATAATTATTGTGTACGCCCTGAACAACAGCAGCGATACGCTCAAGCCCCATACCTGTGTCAACAGAGGGTTTGGGTAACGGATGCAATGTACCGGATTTATCACGGTTATATTGCATAAATACCAGATTCCAGATTTCAATATAACGGTCGCCGTCTTCATCCGGGCTGCCTGGCGGACCGCCAGCTATTTTTGGGCCGTGATCATAAAAGATTTCGGTACAGGGTCCGCAAGGGCCGGTATCACCCATAGACCAGAAATTGTCCTTTTCACCACAGCGGGAGAAACGTTCGGCAGATACACCGATTTCTTTTAACCAGATATCAGCCGCTTCATCGTCGTCCTGATAAACAGTAACCCATAATTTTTCGGGCGATAATTTTAATACCTGAGTTAAAAACTCCCAGGCATATTGTATTGCTTCACGCTTAAAATAATCGCCAAAACTGAAATTGCCAAGCATTTCAAAAAAGGTGTGATGTCTGGCCGTATAGCCAACATTATCCAGGTCATTATGTTTACCGCCGGCACGAACGCAACGTTGCGAGCTGACAGCGCGATTATAAGAGCGCGGTTCAAGACCGAGGAAAGTTTCTTTAAATTGCACCATCCCCGCATTGGTAAACAATAAGGTTGGGTCATTTCCTGGTACCAATGGACTCGACTCGACCAACTGGTGACCGCGGGAAGTAAAATAATCGAAAAATGCCTGTCTGATTTCTGAACTTTTCATGCTTTACAAATTCCAAGTATTAGCAATATTCTTTGAACAATCCAGCAATAATATCCGCAGAAAAACCGCGATACAACAAAAATCGTTGCTGCTTTTGCTGTTCGGCAAAATTAATTGGCTGTTTAAACTTTTTTCGCCAGACGGCACAGGCATAATCCTGCCATTGGCTTTCATACTCGGCAAGTGCAGCATTAATTATATCACGGCTTACCTGCTTGCCTTGCAGTTCCTGAACAATCCGTAAAGGCCCATAGCCCTGACGTACCCGTGCGTTGCAAATCATTTCTGCAAAACGTGAGTCACTTTGCAGGCCCAGCCGCTGGCATTCAGCAATTGCGGATTCGGTATCTTCTTGACTATAGCCTTTCTGGAGAATTTTGCCAGTTAACTCATAAACACTGTAATCGCGCCTGGCAAGCAGGCGCACAGCACAGTCAAACGCATTACTCATCACTGGTTTCAGCAAACTCTTCTTCGTCGCTGGGGATAGAGAATGAATTTTTAGAAAGCATCTCGGAACGAATTTGCTGTTCAAGGGTTGCAGCAACCTCAGGATGCTCTTTCAGGTAAATACGGACATTTTCTTTACCCTGGCCAATCTTTTCCTGTTTATAACTATACCAGGCACCTGATTTTTCAATCAGTCCTAATTGGGTCGCCAGATTGATCACTTCACTTTCGCGTGAAATACCTTCACCGTACAGAATATCAAAATCAGTTGTTCTGAAGGGCGGTGCGACTTTGTTTTTAACTACTTTCACGCGCGTTTCGCTGCCTAACACCTCGTCGCCTTTTTTGATTGCGCCAACACGGCGAATATCCAGGCGAACCGACGCGTAGAATTTCAGTGCGTTACCGCCAGTAGTTGTCTCCGGGTTACCAAACATTACGCCAATCTTCATTCGAATTTGGTTAATAAAGATAACCAGCGTATTGGAACGTTTGATGTTAGCAGTCAGCTTTCGCAGCGCCTGCGACATAAGGCGTGCCTGTAAACCAACATGGGAATCTCCCATTTCGCCTTCAATTTCTGCTTTTGGCGTCAGCGCCGCTACCGAGTCAACAACGATTACGTCAACAGCCGCTGAACGAACCAGCATATCGGTAATTTCAAGCGCCTGCTCACCCGTATCAGGTTGAGAAACCAGCAGGTCATTCACATTAACGCCCAGTTTGGCGGCATAACCGGGATCAAGGGCATGTTCAGCATCGACAAATGCAGCCGTACCGCCTGCTTTTTGGCATTCAGCGATTACTTGCAGAGTAAGGGTTGTTTTACCAGAAGATTCAGGTCCATAAATTTCGACAATCCGGCCTTTGGGTAAACCGCCTATACCTAACGCGATATCAAGCCCCAATGAACCGGTGGAAATTGCTTCGATATCATGCGAGGAGGTATTATCACCCATACGCATAACCGAGCCTTTGCCAAACTGACGCTCAATTTGCGCAAGCGCGGCACTCAATGCTTTCTGTTTATTGTCTTCCATCATATCACCCGATTAGTATACTAAAAGCAGATTATACCCCATAAACGTGAAAATACCATGTTTGAATCTGCGATTAATCTATATCCAGATGAAGTTTTAAAGCGCCATTAATTTTCATCATAATTTTCTCTGCCACAGCCCCTGCAGGAAAATGCGTTCCTCTCTATCTGCTAATCAACGCCAAAACCTTATTTAAAGCATTTTTACAGGCTTCGTGCCGCACTTGATCACGAGTAGCCGGGGTAAACAGACAGCACTCGCTGGTCACAGGCATTCCGCGTTTGATATAACCAAAACAAACCGTGCCTACCGGTTTTTCAGCGCTACCGCCATCAGGCCCGGCAATCCCGGTTACTGACAGGGCGACATCCGCGGTACTGTGATTTAATGCGCCGATAGCCATAGCTTCGGCAACCTGGATGCTCACGGCGCCATGGTTTTTGATTAATTGCTCATCAACCCCAAGCATTTCCTGTTTTGCCAGGTTGCTGTAGGTAACAAATCCACGCTCAAACCAGACCGAGCTTCCCGGTTTTTCAGTGAGAAAAGCGGCTACCATACCGCCTGTGCACGATTCGGCTGTTGCAATGGTTAAACCCTGGCGTTTTAACTCTTCTGTTAACGCAAACAAAATGCTTTCCAATTCAATCATATGTTACTCCAGCTATTTCTTCTGGAAACTAAAAACCCGCCATAAAGCGGGTTTTTAGTTTATTCCTGCGCTGATTATTCAGCAGCTTTAGGCTCATCGCCAGCTTCTGTTTTGGCATCAGTTGCAGCAGGAGCCGCTGTATTGTCAGCAGGCGCTGCATTTTCCTGGCCTTGAGTGCTTTCAGCCGCACCAGTATTAGCGTTAGGCTCACCCTGTTTGGTTTGAGTGTCTTCTACTACTGTAGCCTGATCTTCGACTTTCTTCTCAGCATTATCACCGCATGCAGCCAATAATAACGCCAGGGCAGCAGTTGACGCTAAAAGCGCTAAACGTTTCATAAATGTATCTCCGTAGTGTTTTATATTTTTTATTAACATCTTGTGTAGTCTAGCAAAAAATTAACATTAGTGAAGTGGATTCTTATTAACCGACTCAAATAAATGCTAAAAGCAATAAATTTGCGGGACTCTACAGCCCAACACCCAATTACTCCCCTTGATATAGCATGAAAAGTCGATATATTTTCAATCTCTGCAGTAAGCCCTTTCATTTAAAGGTTTTTTGCAAACCCTCAGATGCCAGGGATGGCATCTGGGAGCGTCAGGATGACTTTATGCGTGTTTGCAAAAAACCTTTAAATGAAAGGGCTTACCCGCACTGAATTTGCAAGCAAGAAGTGTTATGGCAAGCGCAGAATGGAGTGTTGAGCTTTACAGCCAACCTGCAATGGCTGACTTGAAGCTAATCCTTTGCTAGAATCAGGCAAATTTTTTCTTAAAAAAACACTATGTCTGTTACACACACACCAATGATGCAGCAATACCTCCGAATCAAATCCGAATACCCGGATATGCTGCTTCTCTACCGCATGGGAGACTTTTACGAGTTATTTTATGACGATGCCAAACGGGCAGCGCAGTTACTTGATTTAACCCTTACCCATCGCGGTCAGTCAGCCGGCAAGCCAATTCCTATGGCTGGCGTTCCATACCACGCGCTGGAAAACTATCTTGCCCGGCTGATAAAAAAAGGCGAATCCGTTGCGATTTGCGAACAGGTAGGCGACCCAGCCGCCAGTAAAGGACCGGTTGAACGTCAGGTGACCCGTATTATTACTCCCGGCACTGTTACCGATGAAGCTCTCCTGGATTCGCGGCAGGACAACCTGTTACTGGCCATTCATGCTGATCAAAAACGCTATGGCCTGGCCTGGGTTGATTTGAGCGGAGGCCGCTTTCATCTCTTACAAGTCGATGATCAAAACCAGTTAACGGCGGCCATAAACCGCTTACAACCGGCTGAAATTCTGATTAAAGAGCCCCTACCCATTGCCGGTTACCAAAACGATTTTAATATTAAAATCAGGCCAGCCTGGGAATTTGATCCCCAACGCGCGCGCCAGATGCTGTGTGAGCAATTTGCTGTCAGTAACTTACAAGGCCTGGGCGAACAGGAATACACTGCCTCTTTTCCCGCTGCCGGTTGTCTGCTGTTCTATCTGAATACTACCCAACGCCACAGCCTGCCTCATTTGCAACAGATTACCCTTGAAAAAGACGATGACTACCTGCAAATCGATGCTTCCACCCAAAAACATCTCGAATTATTTGAGAATTATCAGGGCAGAAAAGAAAATACCCTGCTGGCTGTACTCGACAATACCGTCAACCCAATGGGAAGCCGTTTATTGAAACGCTGGTTAGGCAGACCGTTGAGGCAGCGCAGCGCCATTCGCATGCGCCAACAGGCAATTACTGAACTGTTCACCAACCGCCAGGATAGCGAATTACAACCTTTGTTGAGACAAATCTGCGACATCGAGCGAATTTGCTCACGGGTTGCGCTCGGATCCGCCCGTCCGCGTGATTTAACCAATTTGCGCCATGCCCTGGCTTTATTACCCGAAATTGATCAAATATTACACAAAAATCAAGCTCCCGAGCTTAAACAATTGCTTGAACAACTGGTACCGCAACCAGTGCTGCTGGCGTTATTAACCCAGGCTCTGGTTGAAAACCCGCCGATGCTGATCAGAGATGGCGGTGTTATTGCTGCCGGATTTGATGATGAACTGGATGAATTACGGGCCTTAAGTGAAAATGCGACTGGCAAACTCAATGAGCTGGAGGAAAATGAAAAAAGGCGTACCGGCCTTTCGTCGCTGAAATTTGGCTACAACCGGGTACAGGGCTTTTATATTGAATTGGCCAAAAGCCAGGCTGAAAAAGCGCCGGCCGATTACCACCGCAAACAGACGCTGAAAAACGTTGAACGCTATATCACCCCGGAATTAAAAGTCTTTGAAGAAAAAGTCTTGTCAGCCCAGGTTAAAGCATTGGCGCGCGAGAAATGGCTGTATGAAAACCTGCTTGCCGAAATATTGCAATATTTACCTGCCTTGACTAATATTGCCTGCGCAATCGCCAAACTAGATGTCCTGGCCAATTTTGCTGAACGCGCCCACAGCCTGAAGTGGTGCTGTCCCGAAATGACCGAAGCCGATGAGATTCAGATTACCGCAGGCCGACATCCGGTCATTGAGCAGGTGGTCAAAGATCAGTTTATTGCCAACTCGCTGCAACTTGCCAGTGAGGAAAATATTTTGCTGATAACCGGGCCGAATATGGGCGGAAAATCGACCTATATGCGCCAAAACGCATTAATTGTATTGCTCGCACATACCGGCAGCTATGTACCAGCACAATCTGCCCGTATTGGCCATATTGACAAGATTTTTACCCGGATTGGCGCCAGTGACGATCTGGCTTCCGGCCGTTCGACCTTTATGGTGGAAATGACTGAAACCGCCAATATTTTACGACAGGCAACCCGCCACAGCCTGGTACTGATTGATGAAATCGGCCGCGGCACCAGTACTCATGACGGCATGGCGCTGGCTTATGCCGCCTGTGCCTATCTGGCTGATAAAGTCAAAGCGTATACCCTGTTTTCCACCCATTATTTTGAGCTGACCCGCTTACCTGAAACCTTCCCATGCATCCGCAATGTCCATGTTCAGGCAACACTGGCGCAAGACAAAATCGTCTTTCTCTATCAGATCGATCAGGGCTGTGCCAATCGCAGTTACGGTCTGGAAGTTGCTCAACTGGCAGGCATTCCAGCAGAGGTTCTGAAACTTGCTGGCGAACACCTCGATCAGATGCCGCAACCCGCAGTAACGCAATCAACTGCTGTAACGCCAATGATGTCAGATCTGAAACAATCAGCCGTACTGGCAGAACTTGCCCGGGTTGATGCCGATAATTTGACAGCCCGTGAAGCGCTTGATCTGGTGTACCGCCTGAAAAGCCTGGAAAAGAGTTATGCCGTTGAGTAAATGGTTAGCAAAAGGCCGGCAAATTCGCATTATATTATTGGCTTTTTGCCTGCCTGCGCTGCTCGCTGCCAAACCAGCCCCCGATATCCAGGTTGGCGGCACAAAAAGCAAAGTACAGAAGAATATTCAGATCCGCCTCCAGGAACTTGCTCAAAGCAAATCATTTTCAGATGAAAGTGATGAGGAACTCAAACAGCATATCGCTCAGGCAATGGCCCCCTACGGTTATTTAAAACCGATTATTCATTTGACCAGACTTGCGGGTAATAACCTGAAAATACAAATTAATGCCGGCCCCCGCCTGCACTTCACGCAGGTGACGGTATCAATTGTTGGCGAAGGCCGTAACAATCCCGAAATAAATAAAGTTTCCCATGATTTGCTGATTAAACCGGGCGTAGCGTTTAACAGTATTAAATATGAAGATTCCAAGCAGGCCTTAATGAATGCCGCTGAGCATGAAGGTTACCTCCATGCCTCTTTTGACAAAGCGGAAATCCTGATTGATAAAGTGCGCTATACCGCCAATGTAATTTTGATCTTCAATACGGGTCCACAATACTATTTTGGCCAGGTTCGTTTTGATCCGGCCCGAATTACACCCGAGTTGTTACATCGTTATATACCCTTTCAATATGGCGAATCGTACTCTACCGAAAAAATCCTGACCTTTAATAATTATCTGGCAGCCAGCGGCTACTTCAAATCAGTCACCGTTCAGCCGCAACTTGATGGCGCCCGCTCCATTCCAGTTGATGTCCATCTGCAGCCAGTACCTCATTACAGTTACTCATTAGGCGTAGGTTATGGAACCGATACGGGTCCCAGAGGCCGTGCCGCCTTGCATGTGATTCCAGTCAATCGCTGGGGCCATAAATTTAACGCGCTTGCGATTGGTTCGTTAAAACAGAATGCTGTACAAGGGCAATACATCATTCCGGGCAAAAACCCGACTATTGATCAATATGAAATAATCGGCAATGCCGGTACGCTCAATTACAGCAGTGGCTATAGCAACTCGATCCTGTTATCTGCGGCACAGCGGCATAATCTGACTAATTTTCAACGTGTGCTATCGATTAATGGCCTGTATGAGCGTTTCAATTACGATTATCAACCCAAAACCGAGGCAAAAACAGTTTTTCCCCGGGCAACGCTTAGCTGGGTTGAAAAAGATAACGATAAATTATTTACCCCGACCGGTTATAAAGTCGTAGTCAATGGCCTGGCTGCCGATCGGGCAATTTTATCGGATATCAGTTTCGCGCAGGCAACGTTTGACGCCAAAGCAGCCTTAACCCTGAAGTCATTGCGTACCCGACTTTATTTTCATACCCTGCAGGGCGTAACCCAGATTAATGACATTAACCATTTGCCGCTTTCAATCGCGATGTTATTAGGCGGTGCGGATAATTTGAAAGCTTACAGTTTCAACTCAATCGGTCCTGGTAAACTCATGACCTATGGCGGCATTGAAATTCAGAAAGAAACACGCGACAAATGGTACCTGGTAGGTTTTCTGGACAGCGGCGATGTCTATAAACCGACGGTAAGAGAAATGAAAAATGATGTTGGACTTGGACTGATGTGGGTTTCACCGATTGGGCCAATTAAGGTTGGAGTAGCACAGGCTGTGGGTTCTCATTTTAATCATTTCCAGAGTAACAAACCCAAGCTTGTCATCAGTATGGGGCCGGATTTATGATGCGTATTCTCCTTTCTATCCTTCGCTCGCTTGGCTTTGCCGCCCTGCTCCTGCTGCTTTTGGCCGTGAGCAGCGCTTTTTTTCTGTTAGCAACAACCAGCGGAATGAATACTGCCGTCAGGGTGGCCAAACATTTTCTACCTGGAAAACTCGAAATAACTGCCTTGCAGGGGCGGTTAATTAATCAGATAGCAATCAAGCATCTTACCTATCGCGATAAAACGATTGAGCTTGAACTAAATGATTTTGCGCTCAATTGGAACATTCGGGCTCTGCTGCATAAACAACTGGAAATAAATAGGGTAACCGCCCAAAAAATCCATTTGCAGCTTGCAGGCAGCGGCGGTGAAAGTGAATCATCCCAACTTCCTCATTTGCCGGTCAAGATCGTGATTAGCCAAACTCAAATCAACGAATTGGCAATGATTTATAATCAGTCACCGATAATAGTTAACAATGTCAGCTTGGCTGCCCTGCTAACCAACAAGAATTGGCAAATCGAGCATCTTAAGCTTGCGGCTTTCAACCAATTGCTTGATCTTAAAGTGAATCTGCAACCAGCCTTTCCTTTTCAATTGCAGGCACAACTGGATATTAAGCCATTTTCTGACCGCCAACCGGCAATGACCGGCCAGCTAACCGCAGAAGGTAATTATCTGCATTATCAATGGCATGGTAAACTTGCTACCCCCCATAACCTGGTACTTGATGGCGAACTAAACAATGGCTCGCAATTGGCCGCTCATGCCGAATGGAATCAGCTGCACTGGCCGCTTGCCAACAAAGAGGAAATCAATAGTAAACAGGGCCAGCTTGATATTAACGGCACGCTTCCTGATCTGACCATCAATTTTAGCGGAGCCTTATCAACACCGGTTGTAACTGACTGGCAATTGAATGCCCAAACTAGCAGCAATGGGATACAAATGAAATCCCGGATTAATTTACCGCAGGGTAAAGTTATGCTGCAGGCTGGATTTAATCACGTACCAAAGCCCGAGCTGAATATACAGGCTTCTTTAGGTAACAATCATCTTGAAATAACGGGTTCACCTGATAACGTACTGACGCTGAAAGCAAACTTGCCGACATTGCGATTGTTTGTACCGGCACTCAAAGAATTACAGACCACTATCACCGCTGACGGCCGTTTTAATCAGGCTCGGCAACAAGGCAATCTGAATCTCAGCATTAGCAAAGGCAGTTTTAAACTGCCTGAGCATCCGGCACTGACTTTTGAGGGCGGCAAACTAAACGCTAACCTGCGCGCTAACTTGCTCACGGCTACGGCGAATCTTACGATCGATAGCACGAAAAAACTCACCGCAACGATCAAATTACCCGATTTTCAGTTAAGCAACCCGACAGCGGCTCACCAGAAGATAGAGGGTACGATTGATTTATCCATCGATTCATTAGCCTTTGTCCAGCAACTTAATGATTTAATTAATCAGGCGCAAGGCAAGCTTCATCTCAATCTGTCAGCCACAGGAACATTGGCCAAACCAGTATTGATGGGTTCAATTGAGCTTGTTAATGCCGCCCTTTCGATACCAAGAGCAGGTATTAATTTAAACCCGGTGCAATTTACCCTGCATAGCCAGGACAAACAATGGCAGGCAGATGGCAGCGTCAGTTCGAATGGCCAGAAACTCACGATTAATGGGCAAGGCTCCTTTTTTCCCATTGTAAAAGGAACATTGACTGTCCGGGGCGTCAGTATTCCAGTCAGTAATACACCCGAATACAGCTTGTATATTTCACCGGATCTGACCTTGGAATTTGAGCCCGGCTTATTAAAAGCCCGAGGCAATATTATTGTTCCCAAAGCGCTGATTAAACCACAGACATTTACCAGTTCAGTCAGTATGACGGATGATGTTGTCTATACCAGCAACAATACTAATGAACAAACTGATAATCCTTTGAATATCGACACTGACATTCACGTTGAAATGGGTAACGATGTCTTGCTTGCGGTTAAAGGACTGCAAGGCGCGCTGATTGGCGGTCTGCAGCTGCGACAACTTCCAGGCGGTCCGCTCAATGCCAGCGGAGAATTGAATGTCCGTGAAGGCAAATATCAGGCTTATGGTCAGGATTTGACGATCACCGAAGGGCAACTGCTGTTTACCGGCGGGCTTGTTACCAATCCGGGCATTCATGTCCGCGCGACCCGGCAATTTAATAACACCACGACCAGCTTCAGCGGCTCAGAACAGTTATTCGACTTCCACTCATCTAACCTGCAAACGATTGATTTTGGCGATAAGACTACGGTCGGCATTGAAGTAACTGGCCGTTTACGGGCGCCAAAAGTCAAATTATTTTCCATGCCCCCTACTTTGTCTCAGGCCGACATTCTATCGATGTTGCTGCTAGGCAAACCAGCCAGTCAGGCTAATCAGGCAGGCGGCCAGTTATTATTGGCGGCGGTTTCTGCACTTAATCTCGATTCAGGCTCTAATGGCACCCAATTACTGGGTCAGTTAAAGCAAAGCCTTGGCATCGATTTGAATCTGCAAAATAATCAGCAATACAATCAGAAAACCAACCAGAGCACAGACAGTACAGCGCTTGTTGTTGGCAAATCCTTATCAAAACGCATCTATGCAAGTTATAATATCGGCATTTCACAAACTGACAGCAATGTTTTTACCTTGCGTTATTTGTTAAACAAGTTTTTTAGCATACAGGTAACTGCCAGCATGACTGGAAGCGGCCTTGATGTGCTTTATACCCGTCAGAAGGATTAATTATGAGTGATTGCTATCCACTTCCATTACGCTTAAAGCGCCTGCGTAAAAACAGCGCGGTACGTGCACTGTTACAAGAAACCCGCCTGCATCCGGATCAATTTATCGCTCCCCTGTTTATTAGCGCCAGTTTAACCGAAAAACGGGAAATTCAAAGCATGCCCGGACAGTTTCAATTAACGTTGGCCGATCTCGCTGAGGAAATTAATCAGTTAACCCGGTTGGGGATTAAAGCCGTATTGCTCTTTGGTCTGCCAACCTATAAAGATGCCACAGGCAGTGCAGCATTATTGCCAGACGGTATTATTCAGCAGGCAATTAAAACGATTCGGGAAATTAATCCGGCCATGTTGGTTATTACCGATCTTTGTTTCTGTGAATATACCGATCATGGTCATTGCGGCGTATTGCACAATGATATGATTGATAACGATAAAACATTAGAACTGCTGGGCAAGCAGGCAGTTAGCCATGCTGATGCGGGCGCTGACTGGATAGCGCCAAGTGGAATGGCGGATGGCATGGTAATGGCAATCAGACAGGCGTTGGATAATGCCGGTTTTCAGCAGACTGCGATTCTCAGTTATGCGGTCAAATATTGCTCAAGCTTTTACGGCCCATTTCGTGAAGCAGCCATGGGAGCGCCACAGTTTGGCGATCGTAAAACTTACCAGCTGAATCCAGCCAACAGCGATGAAGCTATCCGCGAAGCTGCCCTGGATTTAGAGGAAGGCGCAGATATGCTGATGGTCAAACCAGCTATGAATTATCTGGATATTATCTACAAATTAAAAAACCTTTATCCTGAAGCGCCACTCTGTGCTTATCAGGTCAGCGGTGAATATTCGATGCTCAAATACGCAGCCAGTCAGGGCTTGATTAATGAGCAACAGGCAATGCTGGAAAGCCTGCTGGCGATTAAGCGTGCAGGAGCTGATTTGATTATCAGTTATTTTGCTAAAGATATTGCTGCTTATTTAAAACAACCAACATAGTTCCCCTCTCCCCAACCCTCTCCCGATACGGGAGAGGGAGCCATACAGAAACACTTCTCCCGATGGTGGAGAGAAGTCCCCTCTCCCGTATCGGGAGAGGGTTAGGGAGAGGGAAAAAATTCATCGCACAAATTACCTGCCTGCACTATAGCATCAAAGTTCCGACACATTATTCCAGATTTCCTACTATACTCAATATCAGATAACTGATAATAAAGAGAATTTTATGATAAAAAAAGTTATTCTTATAACGGCATTACTTACCTTTAACCTGACAAGCCATGCTGAAGGACCGCCGCTTGTTGTGGCAGTGGACAACTTTGCCCCGCCTTTTGTATTGCGTGCCAATCAACAGTTTTATGGTTTTGACATTGCAACAATGGAAGAGTTATGCCGCCTGGTGAAACGCACATGTCGGTATCAACCAATGGCCTTCTCCAAATTGCTGGAGGCGGTGGCAAATAACCAGGCTGAAGCCGCGATCGGTGCAATTACTATTACCGCACAACGGGCGCAGCTTGTGAATTTTACGTTACCCTATATGTTAAGCCATGCCCGCTTCATCACTTCTGCCGCTGCAGCGACGCAACCATTTAGTTACAGCATGATGGATAATAAAAAAATTGGCGTTGAAGAAGGCAGCGCTTTTCCATTAGCGATAAAAACGATGGGAATCATCAATCCGCAGATTGTGGAATATAAAAATGAGGAAACCATTATTGAAGAGCTATACAATGGTAATATTGATTTTGCCTTACTGGATGGACCAACCGCTCTTTACTGGCAATCGCAATCCTCAGATAAGCTTGCTGTTATTGGCGAGCAATTTACTTATGGTTATGGTTTTGGTATTGCGGTTAACAAGGGAAATACCACATTATTAGCTGAATTGAATCAGGCAATACAGCAGTATGAGAAGAGCGAGATGTATAGGTCCAATTATGACAAGTATTTGTCTTCGTTTTAGAGGAATCAGAGTGTTGGGCTGTAAAGCCCAACACCACATTAATTGGTTAATGAACAGTATTCCCTTCTGTCAGACATCGGCTAATCACTTTACGCGTTACAAAATCCCCCTGATTAGCACCGTATTGGGTTTTAAAATATTCTGCTAACGTTAAAACCCAACGGGAAAGCTTGAAATTCATGCATTTTTCTTCCTTATTGACAACAATCTCAAACAAACCAAGGGTGTCGCATTCATTACTGTTTGCATATTCTTCAATGATTTGCTTGGCTGCGTGCATGTCTTGTTCTCTAGTAGGCCAACTGTTGTTCATAAGCACCCCCTTAACTTCATGACTGCGGGTCATAATCAAACTGGTTAATCGCACGTTGGGTCAATTTTTAAAATTTCAACTGCTACATCGTCTATATTGCCATATTATGTACTTTTATTCAATACAAAGAACAAATATTAAACAAAATAGGTTGGGTAGTTAGTGGCTAAACGCTTTGCGTTGCGGCTCTTGCCACAAGGTGACAAACAAGACCATCACCATAGGTCCAATAAACAAACCCAAAATTCCCATGG
Organism: Legionella dresdenensis; assembly: GCF_042649825.1. Classification (NCBI taxonomy): domain Bacteria; kingdom Pseudomonadati; phylum Pseudomonadota; class Gammaproteobacteria; order Legionellales; family Legionellaceae; genus Legionella; species Legionella dresdenensis. Next base: position 17,945 of record NZ_JBHSAB010000011.1, read on the forward strand.
TTTCAACACCACCTAAAATACCAAATAAAACGGCCAGGAAAGGCAATTCAATTGCCCCGCCAATGAGAACCGGTTTAACAAAATGATCGGCAACAAACATGACCAGCGTTCCCCAGGCCAGAACAATAATAGCTGAAATTAAATTACCTGCGGAAAATAAAATAAGCGCAACGATAGTAAATACAATTGGAACCACAAATGGAATCATCGCAGCAAAGGCGGTTATAAAACCGGTTAATGCCGGCGCCGGAAATCCGACCAGTTCATAGCATATCCCCATCAGCAGGCCGACACCCAGGCCAACAACGATTGTTCCGTTTACTGTGGCTCGCAACGCAGACGGCAAGCGATCAGCATAGCGGAACCAACGCTGTCCCAGACAATACTCGCCAATGTGATTGACCTGACTCGATAATTTATCGCTGTCACGGTAGAAGAAAAACAATGACAATAGAGTAAAACCCAACTGAAATCCACGATGCACGACATTAGCGCCCACCTGTTTGATATAATAGCTGGCCGGTGTTAATGTCAAATGAAGATTGGACAAAAACACCCTGACTTTCCCTGGTTGTCCGATATTGGCATCCCAGTATCGTTCAATTTCATCGCCTATAACTGGCAGTTGTTTAATAAAATCAGGTAATTGGCCGCCATTACGGTTAGTATCCTGCAAAAAATTAATAAATAGCTGGAGTTCGTTGATCAAAATACTGATAAGCCAGCTTAACGGCAGTAAAATCAATAATGACAGTAAAGTGGTAAACAACAGCGCTGATAGATTTTGATAGCTGCCAAAGAGCCTGCGCCAGCGCTTGTAAGGGGGATAAGTTGCGATAACAATAATGGCTGCCCAAACCATTGACGGAATAAACCGATGCACAATAAATAAGGATAAAACAACGATTGCAACAGTCAGGGCAATGCTGATCAGTTCTTTATGATTTTCATTCATCAGGCAAACATCCAGACCAGGAGCTGCAAAATAAACCAGGCAGGAATAGCGGCCATAATGTCATCCAGCATAATACCGAAGCTGCCTTTAATTTCCTGATCAACGTAGGATATCGGCCAGGGCTTCCAGATATCAAAAAGCCGAAACAGGAGAAAACCGCAAACCATCCATCCAAGCCCGACCGGAGCAGTAGCCATGGTCAGGAGGTAACCGATAACCTCATCCCATACAATACCCGGATGATCATGCACACCCAAATCATTTGAAACCTTGCCTACCAGCCATACGCCAATAGCAAGCATTAACAGAACCAGTACAAGGTATACGGCAAATGAGCAGTGCGCCAACAGTAAATAAATGGGGATGGCGGCTAACGTGCCCCAGGTTCCAGGCGCAGTCGGCATTAAACCTGTGCCAAAACCAAACGAAATAAAATAAGCTGGCTCTTGCCAGACTTTTGCAGACAGACTGTGCTGATCGCTCATAGTTCCCTCAAAAATGGCTATAACCCCTTGGGGTCAAAGTAATCACTTTATCCTGATCAGCCATTCGTAATCCAGCTTTTTTTTCAATAACTCCAATCTCGGCACAGCGAATTCCGGCAATATTAACCTGTTCGATAAATAACCTTTTTTTTGATTCAGGAATTGTAAAGCAGAGCTCATAATCATCACCGCCAGAGATAGCCAGCTCCATAGCATTTGAAAGCTGGTATTTTTTTAGCAGCGGATGAACAGGGATTTGCTCTTTCACAATCAGAGCGCCGGTACCGCTGGTCTGACAAATGTGATTCAGATCAGCGCTTAAACCGTCTGAAATATCAACTGCCGCGCTGGCATACTCAGTAAGCAAAGGTTGCAGATCAAGCCGCGGTTCCGGCCTGATTAATCTGGCAAACGCTTGTGCTTTATCAGACTCACTGACAATTTGTTGATTTTTTAGCAGCTTGACAGCCAGCGCCGCGGCTCCCAACTCGCCAGAAACCCAGATTGAATCGCCGGGGTTTGCGGTTGAACGGCGAACGGCTTTGCCTTCATCCGCCAGACCATGGATAGTAAGGGTAATCGTTAACGGGCCGTGGGTAGTATCACCGCCAATCAGGGCAATCTGATATAAGGCAAGGGCATCATGAATACCCTGAGCGAATCGGCTCAACCACGCTGTATCAGAGTGCGGGATAGTAAGAGCCAGGCTTATCCAGCAAGGTTTTGCCGCCATTGCCGCCATATCGCTGACATTCACCATAACGGAACGCCAGGCAATATCATACGCATCCCACTCAGTGAGAAAATGTACGCCTTCGACCAGAGTATCTGTACTGATTAGCAACTCCTGGCCTGCCGGAACTTTAAGGCAGGCTGCATCATCGCCAATGCCAAACACTACATCATCACGTTTGACTATAGACTGATTGAAAAAATTTCCGATAATCGAAAATTCATTCATGATTAAGGTCGATTTCAACCGAACGGGTTTGTTTGGCCACGCTGTTTAAGACGCCATTGACATAGCGGTATCCTTCCTGTGCGCCAAAATCCTTGGCCAAAGTGATTGCTTCATCAAGCACAACTTTATAGGGAATCTCCGGGCAGAAAAATAATTCAAACGCACCCAATCGTAATATACTTAACTCAACTGGATTAACGCTGGTCAACTGCCTGTCCAGAAAAGGGCTAATCGCTTCTTCGATTTGATTCAAATTAGCTGGAACGCCGTACAGGATACGGCAAAAATAATCCGCATCAACCTTAGCCATATCATTCGCTACCCTGAACTGGGTTTCTATTTCATATAATTCATGATTAGTCATTAACCATTGATACAACGCTTGCAAAGCAAGTTTACGGGCGCGCCGCTTACCTTTAATTAACTCTTTTTCCACACTTACCTCATGAATTAATGTCGTCTTTCATTTCATCAAGCGTTTGCCTGAAATCACTGACATCTTTAAATCGTTTATAGACTGATGCAAATCGTACATATGCGACATGATCAAGATTGAATAAATGTTTCATGACTAATTCACCAACCTGACGGGAATCAATTTCCCGCTCGCCGGTACTGCGAATTTCCTGCATGATTTTTACCAGTGTCTGTTCAAGTGTATCAACACTCACCGGCCTTTTTTCCAGTGCCCGCAACATCCCTGAGCGCAAATTCTCCTCACTGAACGGCTCACGCCGGCCATCGCGTTTGATTATCACTGGCATAATCAGTTCTGCGGTTTCAAAGGTGGTAAAACGCTCATGGCAAACAAGACACTGTCGCCTGCGCTTAACCTGCGCGCCTTCGGAAACAAGGCGCGAATCCAATACTTTAGTTTCTTCTGCGTGACAAAATGGGCAATACATAATCAGCGATAAACCGGAAAATCATGGCACAATTGCATAACCTGGCGTTTTACCAGCGCTATAACCGCTTCGTTTTGGATATCGTCGAGTATATCACATATCCATTCCGAAAGAATTTTGACTTCTTTTTCTTTAAAGCCCCGGGTAGTCACCGCGGGCGTACCAAGCCTTAACCCACTAGTCACAAAAGGCGAGCGCGGATCATTAGGCACTGAATTTTTATTCACGGTAATGTTAGCTCTTCCCAACGTGGCGTCAGCTTCTTTTCCGGTAATGTTTTTATCAATCAGGCTCAGTAGCACAAGATGGTTTTGTGTTCCGCCAGATACAATCGAGTAGCCTCGCGTAATCAAAGTATCCGCCATCATTTTTGCGTTCAATAATACCTGTTGCTGATACTGTTTGAATTCAGGCTGTAACGCTTCCTGAAAAGCAACCGCTTTCGCTGCGATCACATGCATTAAAGGGCCGCCCTGAGTACCGGGGAAAACAGCGGAATTTAATTTTTTCTCAATGTCCTCATTCGCTCTGGCAAGAATCATCCCGCCTCGAGGTCCTCGCAAGGTTTTGTGGGTAGTAGTTGTTACCACGTCTGCATAAGGTACCGGCGACGGGTAAAGCCCTGTCACAATCAGGCCGGCAACATGGGCAATATCAGCAACCAGATAAGCGTTCACTGAATCGGCAATTTCCCTGAAACGCGGCCAGTCCAGCTGCTGGGAATAGGCTGAAAACCCTGCAATAATCATTTTAGGCTTATGCTGCAGAGCCAGTGCCTGCAGTGCATCGTAATCGATAATACCAGTCTCGGGATCAAGTCCGTATTCGATGGAATGGTACAGTTTTCCAGAAAAATTAACTTTGGAGCCATGAGTTAAATGACCGCCATGAGGTAATGCCATGCCAAGAATGACATCGCCGGGGGACAATAAAGCCATCATAACAGCCGCATTTGCCTGAGAACCTGAATGGGGCTGGACATTGGCATAATCAGCGCCAAACAGTTTTTTTGCCCGCTCGATTGCCAGCGACTCGGCGATATCGACAAACTCACAACCGCCATAATATCGTTTGCCAGGATAACCTTCGGCATATTTGTTGGTCAGCACTGAACCTTGAGCTTCCAGTACACGTGGACTGGCATAGTTTTCAGAAGCAATTAATTCAATATGCTCTTCCTGACGTTTGTTTTCAGCTTGTATAGCCTGCCATAGCTGCTCATCAAAGCCAGCAATTGTATTCTGGTTTTTGTTAAACATCAGCGCTCTTCTCCCAATCCGTGCCTGTTTCTTAATAATGGACTATTTCCGGCAAATCAGCCAAATGCCGGGAATCATATCATGGAATCAATCATTAGTCATGGGCATGACTTTGTGAACGTCTGGCCACGTCATTATGGCGGGTTACCTCATTTGATCCGCGCTGCTCAGCTCGTACTGCGCGCTGTGTATGGCGCTCGGGTTTTCTGACCACGGTGCGTTGATCATTTAATGCATGGTTTTGCACCGGCGTCTCATGATAATGAGTGGTGTAGCCGCTGGCATAAGGATAGCGGTTATCATAGCCGTAATAGCTGTTACCTACAGTGCAGGCGCCCAGTAATGGTAAAAACAGTAATGACATATACATTCGTTTCATAACAACTCCCCAAATAAATAAAGGCACTCATTCTTAAGTGCCTTGAATATCGATAATGTCGGATCAAAAAGACCCAATCTATGGACTATTTTGTTTTAACAGAGCTTTTGGCATTACCCAGCAAATCGTAGATTGTAACTGTTTGGCCTGGGCCTGTGTAGCCGGCATAAACGCGTTGACCACGGAATGTGTAGATATCAAGCCACATGCTGGCATGGCAGTAACCATAATAATACAGACTGATGTAATGCGGGGTTTCGCCACTGTAAATATTGAATGGCGTCATAGTGGAGTTATCATCAAAAGTTCCGTATACAGTTACGTTTCTTTCGCTATAGTTAGCAATTTCAATTTCACAGTAACCAGGTAAAAATGCATTTTTAACTGCAGCAGATTTGTTCTCCCCTGCATCAGCTTTAGGATGAACGTGACGGCTGTCAGCAAATACCGAGCTTAACATGCTGAACAAGCAGACAAACAACAACGATTTTAATTTCATGATAGTCCTTAAATATAAAGAAGGAAATGGCATGGTAACAAAGGTATTAATTTAGTCAACAGGTTTTTTTTATAGCCAGATATTTTTCTGTTAATACATTGAACTATTTATCAATTTTGATATAGTAACTTCTTTTTTATGCAGCTCAAGGTTTTGTGACCAGAATTATGGGTTAAGTAGGGCCTTTGTGCCGGCTCAACTGCACTTAATTTCGTAATTAGTCCTTTACAGCCCTCTCCCTGGAAGGAAAAAAATGAAAAAACGTATGACAATCATGATGATCCTGCTGGTAATCGTCTTTGGTGGAATTATCGCGTTTAACCTGTTTAAAGGATTTATGATTAAGCAGTTTTTTGCCCACTATGAACCACCGCCGGTTACGGTCTCTTCCGTAAAAGCCACAAGGCAGGATTGGGAACCCAAAATCCATGCAGTCGGCGATTTTGTCGCCATCAATGGCGTGGAGGTTAACTCACAGGCAACGGGGAACGTAGTAAGCATCCATTTTGAATCCGGCCAATATATTGAAAAAGATCAGCCTTTGATTGATATTGACGACAGCGTGGAACAGGCTAATCTTAAGTTTAATCAGGCCGACATGGCGTTGAAAGATATCAACTACCGGCGCCAGGCTGACTTGCTTAAACGCAATGCGACCTCAAGCTCCAGCGTAGATGAAGCCAAAGCTAATCTCGAACAGGCACAGGCTAATGTTGAGCGTATCGAAGCCCAGATCAGGCAAAAACATATCACTGCGCCCTTTTCAGGCCAATTAGGCATCCGTCAGGTTAACCTTGGTCAATATATAACCCCTGGCCAAACTTCTATAGTTACCCTGCAATCGCTTGATCCCTTGTATATTGAATTTAATCTGCCGGAACAATTGTTTAAAAAAATCCGCTCCGGTCAGAAAATCGAATTAAGCGTTGAAGAAATACCAAATACGGTCTTTGCCGGGAAAATTACCGCGATTAACTCAAAAATTGATACCAACACCCACAACGTCCTGATTCAAGCCAGTCTGCCGAATTGTCCGGCAATCGTCAATCAGGATCTGACTAAGTCTCCACTCGTTAAAGTCAGCAAACAACCTGGCAGCAATAAAACCATCGTCATGTGCGATAGTGAATTAAATGCCAAAAATCAGGTCGATAAATTTATCTTTATTCCTGGAATGTTTGCTTCAATCTCGGTGGAACAACCTGCTATTAAAGATGTCGTAGTACTGCCTTCTACTGCAATTTCATACAGTTTGTATGGTAATTCTGTCTTTGTTATCGAGCCTGACAAGGATGGCAAAAAAGATGAACAAGGCAATCCTGTTTTGCGCGTTAATCGGGTTTTTGTAACCACCGGCGATCAACAGGGCAATTACACAATCATTGAAAAAGGTATCACTGCGGGTCAGACAGTAGTCAGCTCTGGTGAAATCAAACTTCAGAATGGGGCACGTGTTGTTATTAACAACAGCGTGTTACTCAAAGATGTCAGCGACCCTGACAGTTTAGGACAGTAAACTATAAAATTGGGCCGGCATGGCCCAATCTGTGGGACAAATCATGAATTTTACCGATATTTTTATTAAGCGCCCGGTTCTTGCGACAGTTGTCAGCCTGTTAATTTTCCTGTTTGGCCTGAATTCCATTTCCACCATGCAGATACGTCAGTTCCCCCGCATGGAAAACACCGTAATTACCGTTACCACAGCCTATCCTGGAGCAGATGCCGACTTGATTGCAGGTTTTATTACAACGCCGCTTGAAGCAGCTGTTGCCAGTGCCGAAGGCATTGACTACATGACCTCAACAAGCGTTCAGGGGCTGAGTACCATTACGTTAACCATCAAACTTAATTTTGATGCCCAGGTCGCCTTTACTGATGTCATGAGTAAAGTACAGCAAACGCTTAACCAGATGCCGCCGCAGGCTCAGCGCCCTGTGATCGTCAAAAGCTCTGATACAGCAACTCCGCTGATGTATGTCAGTCTTGACAGTAATGAAATGACGCCGCAGCAAATTACCGATTATGCGGTTCGGGTGGTTCAACCGCAGTTTCAGACCGTAGACGGCGTTGCCAAAGCAGATATTCTGGGCGGCGCGACCTATTCCATGCGGATATTTCTTGATCCTATTAAAATGGCCGGATTTAACGTCTCTCCTGCCGACGTAACCAATGTCCTGGCACGAAATAACTTTTTAACAGCGGCAGGCAGTACCAAAGGCGAATACGTCGCAATCAATATGACGGCCAAAACCGATTTGAATAACGCAGAAGAATTCAGCAGACTGATTGTACGCAGCAGCAACAATGCAATTATTCGCTTGCGTGATATCGCCAAAATCGAATTAGGCTCGCAGGATTATAATACAACCGTGACCTTTAACGGCAAAAAAGCAGTTTTCCTTGCCCTGACGCCAACACCCTCAGCCAATCCGCTTACAGTAATCAGCGCAGCCCGCAAATTATTTCCCTCGATCCAGCATGAATTCCCTCCTTCCCTGACCGGCACCATAGTGTATGATGCTACTGATTTTATCCGGGCATCGATTAGCGAAGTAATCCATACCATTGTTGAGGCCGCAGCAATCGTTATTGTGGTTATCTTTTTGTTTTTAGGCTCCATCCGTTCGGTTATTATTCCGGTTGTCACCATCCCACTGTCGCTGATCGGCGTCTGTACCCTTATGCTGTTTCTGGGGTATTCGATCAACCTGCTTACGTTGCTGGCGTTTGTACTGGCAATCGGCCTTGTTGTGGATGATGCCATTGTCGTTGTAGAAAACGTGCATCGCCATCTGGAGGAAGGTAAAACCCCGTTCCAGGCGGCGATTATCGGCGCTCGCGAAATTGCCGTACCGGTTATTGCCATGACCATCACACTGGCGGCAGTATATGCCCCAATTGGTTTTATGGGTGGATTAACAGGCGCACTCTTTAAAGAGTTTGCGTTTACCCTTGCCAGCGCCGTAGTGATCTCAGGTCTGATTGCGCTGACTTTATCGCCTATGATGTGTTCTAAAATCTTATCGAAAGAAGCCAGCAGCGGACAATTCGTTAAATTCCTCGATAGAAAATTTAATTCGCTGAAAGATCGCTATAAAAAAATGCTGCATAGCCTGCTTGATACCCGCGCTATTATGCTGGTGTTTGCTGCCGTAGTTCTTCTGATGCTGCCTTATTTATACAGCACAACCGCCGGCGAAACCGCTCCGGAAGAAGATCAGGGATTTTTCTTTGTGGTCGCTACAGCACCGCAGTATGCGACCGTGAATTACATTGAAGCGTACACCCGTTCATTTGACGAAATTTACCGTAGTTTCCCTGAAAGCGAATACTATTTTAATATCAATGCCAGCACACCCATGTCAGGTATGGTATTAAAGCCCTGGGACAAACGCACACGCAGTCAGTTTGAAATGAAAGAGCCGCTGCAGCAAAAGCTTAACACCGTAGCCGGATTAAAAGCATTTGCCGTCATTCCCCCTCCCCTGCCAGGCGGCGGTAATGGGACGCCGATTCAGTTTGTTATTAAAACCACCAATGATTTTCAGACTCTTTTTGAGGTTTCCAACCAGTTGCTGACTAAAGCCCAGCAAAGCGGTTTGTTTATTTATCTGGATAATAGCCTTAAATTCAATCAGCCAGAAGTTGAGTTTGAAATTAACCGTTCCAAAGCAGCCGATCTTGGCCTTGATATGCAAGACATTGGCAGTAGTTTGACCAGTGCCTTGTCTGGTAATTATGTTAACTATTTTAATCTGCAAGGCAGAAGTTATCAGGTTATCCCGCAACTGGATCGCCGTTTCAGACTTAACCCGGAACAATTGGGCAAAATTTATGTACGCAGTTCCAAAGGCACAATGGTACCTTTATCAACTGTCGTTACACCCAAACCTAAAACTCAGCCCAACGCGGTCAGCCACTTCCAGCAATTGAATTCGGCGACCATCCAGGGCGTGATGATGCCAGGAACAACACTTGGCCAGGGACTTACGTACCTGCAGGAAGCGGCCAAAACTACTTTACCGAAAGGGTTTACCTATGATTACGGCGGGCAATCAAGACAGTTTATCCAGGAAGGTTCAGCGCTTATTTTTGCCTTTTTCCTCGCAATTATCGTAATTTTCCTGGTTTTGTCAGCCCAGTATGAAAGTTTCCGTGATCCGTTAATTGTTTTGATCAGTGTACCCATGTCTATTTGCGGTGCGCTGATACCGCTTAATCTTGGACTGGCAACAATTAATATCTATACTCAGGTTGGCTTGATCACCCTCATCGGCCTGATCAGTAAACACGGTATTCTGATTGTTGACTTTGCCAACCAGTTACAAAGGGAGAAAAAACTGGATAAACGAGCGGCTGTAGAAGAGGCCGCATCCATAAGGTTGCGCCCTATCCTGATGACAACAGCCGCGATGGTATTCGGCGTAATCCCATTATTAATGGCAAATGGCGCCGGCGCTGTCAGCCGTTTTGATATCGGCCTGGTTATTTCAACCGGTTTGCTGGTTGGTACTTGCTTTACTCTGTTTGTTGTTCCAACTATGTATACTTACCTGGCAGCCGATCATCGCCATGACAAAGATGAGGCTCAGGAATAAGATCCGTTATCTCGCAGTATCTGAAATGTTGGGCTTTACAGCCCAACGTGTATATTAAAAAAGATGAGGATAGCCTCCTGACTTTTACCGCTTCAACCAGAAGCCAAGACATGTTAAAATTGCCGCTTTTATTACAACAGGCAAACCCCATGGATAAGACTTATTCTCCCAAAAACATCGAGCAATCGTGTTATGAGAATTGGGAAAACCACCACTTTTTTGAACCGCGTGGTGAGGGCAGTAACTTCTGCATTATGCTTCCCCCGCCAAATGTCACTGGCAGTCTGCATATGGGACACGGCTTCCAGCATACGTTAATGGATCTTCTGACCCGCTATCAGCGAATGCAGGGTGCGAGAGCGCTCTGGCAGCCAGGCACTGATCATGCCGGAATCTCAACCCAGTTAGTAGTAGAACGGCAATTGGAAGCCAAAGGCATGTCGCGTAAAGATATGACTCGGGATGAGTTTCTTGAACATGTCTGGCGTTGGAAAGAAGAATCAGGCAACCAAATTACCAGCCAGATGCGCCGTATTGGTTCTTCCGTAGACTGGTCGCGTGAACGCTTCACGATGGATGAGGGTTTGTCGGCAGCAGTACAAAAAGTCTTTGTTCAACTCTATGACGAAGGATTAATTTATCGCGGCACACGTCTGGTTAACTGGGATCCGAAATTAGGTACGGCAGTCTCTGATCTGGAAGTGCTATCCGAAGAAGAAGACGGTTTTATGTGGCATATCCGTTATCAGGTTGCCGATTCTGATGAATCGCTTATCGTTGCCACCACCCGTCCTGAAACCCTGCTTGGCGATACAGCGGTTGCTGTCCACCCCGATGATACCCGCTTTCAACACCTTATTGGCAAACAACTGCAATTACCGCTTTGCGATCGCCTGATTCCCATTATCGCCGATGAATATGTCGATCCGGAATTTGGCACTGGCTGCGTTAAAATAACACCAGCCCACGATTTTAACGACCATGAGATGGGCAAACGCCATGATCTGCCTGCGATTAATATCTTGACTAAAAAAGCGACTATCAACAAAAACGCGCCGATTGCCTATCAGGGCATGGATCGTTTCGTTGCACGCGAGCAAATTGTAAACGATTTAAAAGAAGCAGGCCTTCTAATTAAAATTGAACCGCATAAATTAAAAGTGCCCCGTGGTGAAAAGTCAGGCGTTGTGATAGAGCCGTTACTGACTGATCAGTGGTACGTAAAAATTAAACCTTTGGCCGAGCCGGCAATTGATGCGGTTAAAAAAGGCGAAATCCGTTTTATACCGGAAAACTGGAATAAAACCTATTACCAGTGGATGGAGAATATTGAAGACTGGTGTATCAGCCGGCAATTATGGTGGGGACACCGTATTCCTGCCTGGTATGACAATCAGGGCAATGTCTATGTCGGCTATAGCGAAAATGATGTCCGGTTTAAATATCACCTCGAGGATTCTGTAGCGTTACGGCAAGATGAGGACGTTCTCGATACCTGGTTCTCCTCTGCCTTATGGCCTTTTTCAACCTTGGGCTGGCCTGAGCGTACGCCTGAGTTTGAAACGTTTTATCCAACTTCAGTTTTGATAACCGGGTTTGACATTATTTTCTTCTGGGTTGCCCGGATGATTATGATGGGGCTTAAATTTACCGGTAAAGTTCCGTTTAAAGATGTGATTATAACTGGGCTGATTCGTGACAGCGAAGGCCATAAGATGTCGAAATCGAAAGGAAATGTGCTTGATCCTATCGATATTATCGATGGCATTGATATCAATGATCTGGTAGCCAAACGAACATCGAATCTGGTACTTACCTCAGTCAAGGAGCGTATTGCCAAAGCTACACGCAAGGAATTCCCGGACGGCATTGCAGCCTATGGTACTGATGCTTTGCGTTTTACCTTCTGTTCACTGGCATCAACTGGCAGAAACGTCCGTTTTGATATGGGGCGTGTTGAAGGATATCGTAATTTCTGTAACAAGCTGTGGAACGCGGCGCGCTATGTATTGCTGAATACAGATGTTGAGCAGGCAGATCTGGAGGATGGCGCTTTTCAATATAGCCCGGCCGATCAATGGATACTCTCCCGCCTGCAACATACCATTGCCAGCACTCATCATTATTTAAGCACTTACCGCTTTGATTTGCTTGCCAATACGCTTTATGAATTTGTCTGGTATGAGTACTGCGACTGGTATCTTGAGCTCTCCAAACCGGTACTTTACGATGAGCATGCCTTAGCGCCTATGAAGCGTGGAACTCGCCGCACTTTAATTCATGTGTTAGATCAGATATTAAAGTTGCTTCACCCGATTATGCCGTTTATTACCGAGGAAATATGGCAGCGTACCAACAAGCTTACCAGCCAGAATGGTGAAAGCATCATGCTGACCTCTTTCCCCCATGTCCGGGAAGAATTCATTGATAATGAGCTTGAAGCGGAAATGAACTGGGTTAAGGAAGTCATCCAGTCACTGCGTACCATCCGCAGCGAAATGTCGATTTCACCTGGCAAGCTGATTCCGTTACAGGTTAAAAATGCCACCAGCGAAGAACGTGCGCTTTTTGAAAAATACCATGTGACCTTAATAGCGCTGAGTAAATTGATGCATATTCATTTCCTGGAGAGTAATGAAGCCGTGCCAGTCTCTGCCTCAGCTGTTGTCGGTGAAATGGAGTTATTAATCCCGATGGCGGGATTAATTAACAAAGACGCGGAGCTTGCGCGTCTTGATAAGGAAATCAGTAAACTGAACAAGGATATCGCTTTGGCTGAAGGTAAATTAAATAATCCCAAATTTGCTGAAAACGCACCGGAAGAGATTATAGCCAAAGAAAAAGAAAAGCTGAGTCTGGCACAAATTGCACGGGAAAAGCTGTTGCATAATCGTGCGACAATTGAAACATTATAGGTGGAGTGCTGGGCTTTCCAACCCAACCTGCACTGTAATTAATCATCCAACTAATGGAGTGTTGGGCTGTAAAGCCCAACACTCCATTTCTCAACACTTACAACCCTAAATTAATAAAACGTTAAGCTTTCTATGGTAAAAATATCTCCATCTTGCATACTGAAAATCGCTTATGACACCTTTTGAAATTATCACTAAAATTATTCCCGGCTATAATTATTTATCCGAAGAAAGACGTGAGCAGTTTCGGGAAACAGAGGCTGGTAATATGTTAGTTAATCATATTGCCGTTTCAATCAGTGAACAGTATGAAAAATTAAAAAAGGAACAATTAAAAAAAAGTGAAAAATCGGGTTTTATTACTCGAACGCTTACTTCGTGGCTGAATGACGATACCACACTCTTGCTCCAACAACTTATAAACAGGCAAAAAAGCAGCTACCTTGAGGATTATCAAACGAATCCTGACTATTTGGCGCTAAAAAAAGACATTATTATCAGCATCCTGACGAAAGAAATCGATGATTTAAGCGCTCTGGATCCTGAGGAAATAGCTCAGCTGGCGCAAGCGCCATTTAGCAAGGCGCTTTCCGAAAGCGATGTATTTACAAACATTGAAGAAGTAATAAATGAAAACAGCTGGTTTGGTTTCAGTCTCGTCAATTATTTAAGCGATAAAACTGCAGCATTAAACCAATGGATGGAGGCATTTAAAACAGCAACTGAATTTAATCATTTTCATCAAAAGATCAACTACAAAAAAGAAGAACAACTTACTGCCAACCTTTATAATCATTTAGATAAGCTGGCATCTGAGTTACCGCTGTTAAATTATCGCTTTGAAAAATCGCCTGATATAACTTTTATTGATAATGATATAACCTTTATTGATAATCTGTATTATCACTTTCAAAAATCATCACCACAGGAATGGGCAAATAGCATCGACTATGAAGTACGCTCTTTGACGAAGATTTTTCTCTCTGTTTTTAGTGAAGTCCATCGTTCAACCATGAATATGGTAAACCTCGATCATTTTAATGAAGAACAGGCTAAGCGGCTTGCTAAAAAAATTCTTGACGCTATACAAAACAATCAGACTTTGAAGCTGGCTGAGTGGCTTGAGGACTATGAAGCTGAATTACACGCTATTGTCGATGCCCGGCTTAAGCTAATTAATAACCAAACCTGGCACTGTTCCGAGCTTGGCGAAGCGAAAGGTTTGATGAATTCGGTTTCTTATTTGTTCTGGAATAATAAACTGGTCAATGAAACCACCAGTTTTGTTGATAAACTTGCGGATGCTCACGCCTTTATTCAGGCAACCAGTTTTTCTACGCAGAATGAAAACTCGTTCCTGGCTATACTTGACCTATATAACTATTATCGCTTTGCCGCTAATATTTCTGAAACCAAATCAATTTTCGCAGGTCTGCTTAGCCCATTTATGCCGATATATGATGAATATCGTGATATCGCGTTAAAAGAACGAAATCCTTACCGCAAAGCGTTCAGAAGTCTTGTCCCTGTTCTGATCACCGTTGGCGTAATTATAGCCATATCAGTCGCCTTGACTCCTTTAGCGTTACCAGAACTGGCCTTTGTTGCGGTATTTATTCCGGCACTCATTATTGGACTTATGGTTACAAGCTTTTACATTTCCAGAAAGGATGCTATCGCTCAGTCAATCCGCCAATGGTATTACGGAGGAAAATTTGAAATTCCTGAATTTCAGATTAATATGCGAATGGAAAGAGCCCTTGGTGAAGCGAATGCCATACGTGTACGTAACCTGTATATTGAAGCAATACAAAAATGCGATGACATAGAAGCTCAATTCGCCAGCTCACATAAGACAGGACAGCTGAAAGCCGAAAAGTTAAAGCAGCGTCAGGATAATACCAAATTAAGACACCAGTTAAATCTCGAATGGTATGACATTCATAGCAACATAAACATGGGGTATGATGAAGTTTCGCAAGTTATTCAGCGCCGGCTGAAAGAAAATGGGGATAATGCTTATAAAAAGCTGGTAGCGCTTGAGCAGCAGGAACATAAGGCCATTCATCGCTGTATAACGCGAATAGTTAACGAGATTAAAACAATTATCACTGTTCCCAAACCACAGAACCCCAATAATGCCCGGGAAATTACCTTAAAAATTGCTCATAACCGCGACAATTTTTTCAAGCCGCAATGCCTTCCGGAAAAACAAAGGGCTGAAGAATTGGCAAGGCTTAATGAAGATATTAAAATGATAAGTGCACAATGTTAATTTTCATCAAGTCTTTCATGTCTCAGTGGCGCTTGCTGTTTTATTACTGTTCTTGACTGCAATCAGGTAACGCGTTATACGTTCCCTTAAAGTTAGCAAGACGATCTTTAGTCCCAGGCCAATCAAGACCCTTTATACAGGATTATTTTTTGCAAAAGGCGATAATTAGTTGATAATTATTTATCAATTCGGCGTAACGCCTCTTACCAGTATTATTGTGACACTATGCCAAACAATGGTGTCGGCTCGCCACCTATAGAAGTAAAATTACCACCTATGTAAACAGTTCCTGTCGTTAAAGCCAAGTAATAGGCCGTATTATTAAGATTAGGATTCCAGGCCGTTAGCGAACCACTAACCGTATTAAATGCCGCTAGCCGATTCCGGCCTGTGGCGTTTATAGTAGTAAAGTCGCCACCTACATAAAGTGTATTTCCGGTTAAAGCTAAAGCATAAATATTAGTGCCATTAGGGTTGGGGTTCCAGGCGGTAGCTAAGCCAGTTGTCGCATCTAAAGCGGCCAAGCGATTGCGTGGTGATGCCCCACCAATGCTTGTAAAACTTCCGCCTGCATAGACAACGCCATTCGTGAGCAGTATATAATTAACGTTAGCGCCAGAAGGGCCTGCGTTTGGATTCCAACCAGAAAGTAATCCGCTTGTTTTATCTACTGCTGCAAGTTTACTGCGAGCTGCGCCATTGACTGTGGTAAAACTACCACCAAAATATACTACATTACCACTTATTTTAAGGGTTAATACAGCACCATTAACATTAGGGTTCCATCCGGTTGGTACGCCGGTCGTGGAATTAATAGCAGTGATGCGGGGAAGAGCAAGCCCATCAATCGTATTAAAGTTTCCACCAACATAGACCAGGCCATTATCTAAAGTCACAGTATATACACTACCACTGGCAGAGGGCGCCCAGCCAGGCACTGCACTACCTGTAGTAGTATCAATCGCCGCGAGCCGATTACGTGCCGAACCACCAATGTTGGTGAAACTGCCACCGACATAAACAACATTACTTGATAGCGCAATACCATATACCGTATTATTAGCATTAGGGTTCCAGCTAGTAACTGCTCCTGTAGATGCATTAAGAGAAGCTATTCGATTGCGTGTTTGGCCACCTATACTGCCAAACGCACCCCCAGTTAAAATTGTATTATTATCAATAGATAGTGAATTAACAGTATTAATTGCATTTGGGTTCCAGCTAGTTGCCAAGCCTGTTCCTGCATTGAGGGCAGCTATTCGGTTGCGAGGCTGACCACCGATGTCGATAAAAGAACCACCAACATAAATAGTTCCACCTGCAACAGCTATTGTGTTAACTGCACCACTCGTAGCATTCGGATTCCAGGCAGTAGGTGCTCCGCTTGTTGCGTCAATTGCTGCAATACGGTTGCGCGCTTGAGCATTAACTAACGTAAAAGTTCCCCCAGCATATACTGTATTGCCATCAACTGCTAAAGCGTTTACTGCATTATTACCAATATTGGAGCTCCAGCCAGTCGCCGCCCCTGTAGTATTATTTAAAGCTGCTATACGATTTCGGGGTTGTCCACCAATATTAGTAAAGGTTCCACCTGCGTAAATAGTGCTTCCAGCAACTACAATAGTATTGACAGCACCACTGGTAGCATTAGGATTCCAGGCAGTAGGCGCGCCGCTTACCGCATCAATAGCCGCAATGCGATTGCGCACTTGTCCATTAACTTGAGTAAACGTACCGCCAGCATAGATTACTCCACTAGATACTGCCAGGGTATTAACGACACCCCCAGTAGCATTCGGATTCCAGCTAGTTGCTACGCCTGTGGCTGCATCAAGCGCAGCAATATTATTGCGAGCTTGGCCACTAATGTTAGTAAAACTACCGCCAACATAAAGAGTACTACCACTTAAAACCAAAGTTGAGACAGTATTATTAGGATTTGGATTAAAATTAAGGTCTAAAGAGCCATCAGCTAAAATATGAGCAATGCGATTACGTGCCACACTACCAGCCCTGGTAAAAGTTCCGCCTGCATACCATCCTCCAGCCCCGTCTGGAATTACAACCGAAGTGGTTCCATTAAATCTTGGCGTACCTACGATCGCTTCCCCGGTTGTGTCATTTAAGGTAACGGCTGATCCATTGTTAGGGCCAATATATGTAAAATTGCCGCCTAAATAAATCAGATTATTATCTAAATCTGGCACAATTATCTGTACATCACTAGGATCAGCTATCCAAGAGTTGGTTACTGCCAGATTTGCATTTATTGTATTAGTATTACTGCCAGAAATAGGCACAGCTGTATACTCATGTGCGGTACTGCCAGCGGTAAACAATAACTGGCAACTGGCCCCTGGCGGTAAGCTTAAGCACTGAGAAGAATCCTGGATAACATCAGACCAATCGGCAGGTAATGTTGCTGTTACATTTAAAGCAGTCGCTACTAAACGATGTATTAGTAATAGTTAAAGACCTTGCAGGTGCACTAACTGAGGGATAGCCAATATACATACTTAAAGGTGAACCAGAGACTGTAATAGAAGCTAATACAACCGGCGGCTCAGTTGCAACTGTAATTAGTAAGCTATTATCAGGGCTTGGCTGATAACACTGGTTGGCATTTGGGGTAGTGGTATCACCTGCTTCGCAGAGAACGGGGCCTCCTGCCCAGCCTGTAGCAGGTAATTCACTACCAACGATATTTAAAACCAATTCGCAGGTCCCTCCCCCTTGGGCTACGCATGGGTAGAGCTGGTAAATGCCAGTTATCGGCTGCATTAGCAGACGGTGAGGCTTTTTAGAATGGTTAATCAGTGTGTATTGGACAGTAACTGTTGCATTATGGTTGACTGTAACTTGAGGTGGGAAAACCGGATTGGTTACGAATTCCCACACAGGAATTCCAGCTTGGGCTATAGCCATAAATCCCATGAAATTGATAATAAAAATAACACAACGAAATATAGCAAACAACCTCATAGAAAATATCCTTATACAATGGCGAAAAAGAAAATTATAAAATTGACAATAATCGGTAATCCCCCATTTTTAACTGACATCAAAAATAGAGAATTAAGCAGCTATTAAAGCCAGTTTCTGCTGTGGTGTAATACCACCGATAGCCATATCGGGTCTTTCATCATTATAAGACCAAAGCCATCGAGTGGCAAACTCCTGCACTTCAGCAGTCGTACTAAATAAATACTGATTAAGCCAGTCGTACCTTACTGTTCGGTTATATCGCTCAACATAAGCATTTTGTTGTGGATTGCCCGTCTGGGTAAACAATAGTGTTATTTGGTGCTTTTGAGCCCAATCGGCAAGCAAATGACTGATCTATCTTAATGTTGGCCATAATAATTACAAAACTATCCTATTTTACATTAAATACTCCACTGAGAAAGGCTATTTATTCGCTCTTTATAAAATGTCTGAGTATCTTTACTGCGACTATAAGTTTTTATTGATAAAGCCTGATTTCTAATTTCATGAACTTTCTGCCAAATTTGAGCTTTATCGTTTTCGCCCGTGGCAATAGCATTTTGAACATACTCAATGATATCAGCAATACGATGAGGCACTTTAATTTGTTTGTTATTAATAGTCACATTCTTTCCACCTAAACCGGTAAAAAAGCCACAAAAATAACCCAACTTCCAATCTTCCTTAGCAATAGTATCTAGTAAAATTTTAAACGCATCGGTTAAATCTTTTATTTCGGGGTAACGTTCTGGTATGAACTCATCGTTACGTTTTCCAAAAAAGTCTGGCCGATGCGGTAGCGAAGCTAGCTTGCTTTTTGCAGAGCAAGTATGAAATTTATAGGGAGAGATAATATAAGGCGGTACTAACGGAAGCGCATTGTCAGGCATACTAACAGCCCCTCTTTCTTCTATTTTGCTACCGGTGATAAGATTTTGGAAGGTGGAAACTTCATCTGGAAATCTATGCTGAAAATAGCTTAGGCTAATATCATTCGCTCGGAAATATTGATGTTCTGTAAGGTAATTTTTTTCTTCGTCCGTGAACAGCTGCATCATTAAGGGAATATTTTCATGAGGCAATAAAGTGATACTGTTATCTAAAAAATAATTAAGTCTGGATTTTATAGATTCAATACTGGCAATTGCTATTGACGATAGATAAGGTATGCCTAGATATAGATTCAGTTGATATTGGTTTTCATCTTTTACTAATGACAGTAAATCAAAAAAATTGTTTTTCAGTTGGGTGCCAGTATAAGAAGCATCATCCAAATATAAAATATGAGCCTTAGGGTTAGCTTTTAAATAGGTAAGTAAAGCAGGCGTACCGGCCAAAATTGCCTCAGGCCAACGTAACTGACAATGTTCAAGCGCTAAACTTGTAACCCATAAATTACTACATCCTTCTTGTATTTTTTGGTACCCTCCCCCAATCCATAAAACATAGGGTTCATTACAGGTTGAATTAAACGCAGCAACTACTTTTTTTAATTGTTCGAGAAAGGTAGCAAAGGAAATATAGTTAATATTATCAATTATTTTTTTAGCAATAGATTGCCTTATAGGCGCATTATTATGTTTTTCTAACCACCTTTGCTGATTTCCACTAATGGGAGCTACATCAAATAACGGTTTTGCTGTTGGAAATTCAATGCCTGCTTTTTTAGCCATTTTAATTTGTTGCTCTGTAAACATAATTTATTCCACGAAGCTTGTGGTTTTATATTATACAGTAAAACCAGTTATTAGGCGACCATTCAGGGAGTATATAAACTTCTCGTTTTCGTTATTCCCTTCACAAACTTGAAATGTTCCCAACGATTGAGTACAATATATGTATAAAGTAAAATAATAATAAGCAATGAATAAATATAAAGTGGTTATTCAAAAGGGTGCGCAAAAAGATTTAATGAAGGTGCCTCCTTACATTGCCATTAAATTATATGAGTGGATTGAAGCAGTAACCCATGATGGTTTATTAGAGGTTAGAAAAATTCCGGGCTTTCATGATGAGCCCCTTCAAGGAAAAAGAAAGGACAGCGCTCTATTCGTTTAAGTAAAGGCTATCGGGCAATTTATGAAATGAACAAAGAGGCAATATGGAAATTGTCGAAATTATTGAGGTAAATAAACATGATTACTAATCAATCAAAAGAAGCATTAGATTTTTTAGAGTCTTTATTGGGGAAAAAGCCAACGCTAGGGGATTACTTATTAGCGATACGTCAAGGTGAAGAGATGACCCAAGTTGACTTTGCTAAATTGCTTGGTATTTCCCGCCATAACTTATGTGACATTGAACGCAATAGACGATTTATAAGTCCTAAGATGGCTGCTTTATTTGCAAGTAAATTAGGATACTCTGAAAAACAATTTGTGCGCCTATGTTTGCAAGATATGCTTAACCGAGAAGGATTACGTTTGGTAGTTGATATTGATAATGCCGCTTAATAGGGTTGAATGGAACAAATGCCCAAACGCCAAGATAAACCTCCCAGCTTGGCTCTCCTTCCATAGGAACTGGATAGTTATTCCATAGCTATTTAGGCAATATTCTTTTCTAAAAAAAGGAAATTAAATGAAAAACGGAGCTTTATTTTATGTGGAACTTTATTGCAGATTCATCGCATCACAAATAGATTATTCTGTAAGTGGCACTTTGAATAATATTGATAGAGGTGAATTTGGTCTCTATAAAAAAATGGGAAATAAGCAAAATTTAATATACAATACAATTGAGGCTTTTGCCTCCCAACAAGACTCATACGCTTGCATTCGTTTAATGCTCCAATATCGCATTGGCGACTGTGGGGATCAAGCAACTTATTTATCTGCTCTGCTAGCCAATACACCTTACTTAGCTAAACGCTATAGAGTTTTCTATGCAGCGTTTGAAAGCGAACTGGTTAATCATGGGTTTGTGCTTATTATTCCACGTCTCAATAAATTACTTCAAAGCGATATCTTCGATATCGACTTAGATGCTATAACTGTCGATGCCGAATTATTTTTAGATAATGAAGCAATTATTGTTGCTGATCCCTGGCAAAATAAAATTTTTCCAAATGGGATAAGCAAAACTAATAATCCTTTTAATTTTACATCCAAAGTTAGTATTTCTGAGCAAAAATGGATTTTGCGGGAGCTTAACGACTCTTTCCTCTTTCAGCACCTTCAGTTGCACTGCATAGACAGTCTTATAGAAACTTTGGATTGCATTGATAGAAAAATAAAACAGGAAATTCTTGATACCTGTAATTATCAAGAGGCCTTAATTAATTCCGCAGCACAACCCAATCAAATTGAATTGACCAGAATATTATTATGTAACATTTTATTTATACGGATGCCTACAATACTCGACGATGTTTTGGAGCAAGCAAAAGCAGCAGCTAAATTGGCTAATAATTTCATAGGACTGGAATTGATTAACGCCTTTGTCGCCCAAAGAGCATTGGAAAAAACAGACGAAAAAAATAAAGCTGTTAGAGTTGGCTTTTTTGATCTCGTTATCGATGAAGATACTGTCTGTAATAACGGCTCAACGATATCACAAACTGCAACTTAAATAGTTTTTTAAATTTGATATTTCTTAATTACCTTAATTGTTATTGAATTTTTAATAGTATGATTAAAATATGGGTTTCTAATAGATAAATAATCATCAACAAGCTAGGGCGTGTTTTTAAACACCGATGAATACTGATATTTTTCTATCAAAAACGGGTTGTTATCGAGACAGTAATTTTTTTGAATTTATTAGACTAGAATGCGATAGGAGATAATTCATTGATTCCGCTCATTTTGTCCAAACTCAATTAACGCTTTAGCAATCATACCTTTATATTGACCTAAATCTTCCATCCCTGGACATTGGGCTATGCGAAAAAAACTCAATGCAAATTTAATATTATTTAACCGCCTGGCAAGTTCAAACGCTATTTTCAAATTTGATATTGATTCGTATTTCAGCCAGAAATTTAAGTAATTTTCGGTTAAATTTTGCGCTACAGGATCATCGGCATTAATATTATGATTACGAGAAAGGCTATCTAAAAAAGAAGTCATTGAAAAAAAGGGATGCGTTATTACAGTATCACCCCAATCATTAATAATTAGAGTATTCTCATTATTAAGCAACATATTATTGTCATGAAAATCACCATGTTCAATGGTTTCTGGAATAGAATATTGAGATAAGCTATGACAGAGTTCCTGAACTTGTGAATACAGTTTTTTTAGATTATCTATTTCAATTTGCTTTAAGCCGTCATTTTTTAAGAAAGTCCCTTCACTTAGTAATTTTAAATAAAGCGAGGGAAGTAGTTTTAACCTCCAGTCAGGAACGCCTAAAGCTAGAAGTGTGTCTATTTTATTCGAAGTTTCTTGCTGAAGTTTACAGTAAATATTGAGCCCTTTATTTGCAAGCTCCGGTTGATAGGTGGTTTGTAAAAAATTTCTAAGAGGAGTCCCGCCATCACACATCAAGAGACAATGTAAATTATTGTTACAACCTATTAACTTGGGCAATATTTGAGGAAACGATATAGTCAGGTAGGATAGTAAACCCACTTCAATAGAAAAAACGGCAGTTGTTTGTTTTAAATATATTGTTCCCTGCGATGTAGTAATACAATAAACTTGTGACCACGGCATAATTCTGACAGGTATAAAGGTACCTTCTAATTCATAGCCATTTTCTCTAAGGTGATTTATTGCCCATGTGATTGCTAATGGCTGATCTAAAAAATCTATAGGTAGATTCATAAACATGTTTCCATCACAGTAACATTATGATCTTTGAACGTATCTAATCCAATGATTTTAAAACCTAGCTTTTCATAGTAGTCGGGAAGAGCTGGATCGAATGTAAAAAGGTAAAGTTTTTTAAAATTCAAATCAAGCGCTTTTTGTCTTATTTTCTCGACTAATATTTTCCCTACACCTTGATTTTGATAGACCTTATCGACAATGAGCGATCCTAGCCACGGTTTTAGATCAGGTCTTATTCCATCATTGTCTCGTAAAGATACAGCCCCAATTGCTTGGGTACCTTTTAATGCGACAAAGGTAAGTGGTAGTAAATTATCGTTTAAATGATCATGAAATCGTTGCTCAACCCGCTCAATGGAAATATCAGGAACCCAAATCCTTCCTAAGACTTCATGCCAAATTTTTGCAAGTGTTGGAATTACTTCAGGGTGCTCTTTTAAATAAACTATTTTAATATCCATAAATCATCTCTTTTCCATGCTCTTTAGCATGATACAGTAGGCTTCATTTTCACTATAATCTGCTTGTTCAAACCCAGATTTTTCATAACATCGAATCGCTTGAATATAAAGCTGAGTACATTGTCATGGCCATTAAGCCATTTTCTTCTCCAGTTAAGTCATTATAGCTTAACTGGGTTGGTCGCTTCTATTAGACCACGTCAATTTAATCAGGTAGGGTTTTGCAAAAATAAATTAACTTGAATTGAGGAGAACAGCTAAATGAGTTGTACATTAGAATTCCCAGAATCATCAGTAAAAATTGACTTTTGTAGTAAAGGAAATAAACAGAAAATTTTAATTGATGTTTTGGCCAAGTATAGCGACATGGATATTAATCAACTTGCTTCAATGCTAGATGTACCAGTAAAAAAACTCCGTGAAATTTGTAATGGAAATGGCTTTTTAATTGGAGAACAAGCTGACAGTTTAGCTCAATTATTTTTAATGTTTTTAGGAAAGCATTTTCTTCGTAAATGTACGTTAATTCGGAATTTTATAAATTAGTTTTTCTGCTCAGGCAGCAAGGAGAATTCACATTGTTTGCCTGCTTTAAAAACACTATTCTAATATTCGAGTCAGTGAGGCCGTACTTCATCATCAATGACCATCTGTGACATTCCCTCTCCCCAACCCTCTCCCACGAAAGGTATCAGCATACTATCAAAGCTTCTACGCGGGAGAGGGGGCATATCGAAGTGAGATTGAAAAATCTATCTCAATTCAAAATTAAATCTTGTTTAAAAAAACTCCAGGGACGTTGCTTACACGAATTTCAACAGTGTATGGTTTGATTTATAATCGAAATGTTGGGCTTTACAGCCCAACTACATGAATGAGATTTTCAGGGACGTTCGTCGATCTCTTTGCGTTGCGATGGCAGGAAGTCTTTTCTATCCAGTCCCATAACTACAGCTAACGCACCGGCAACATAGATTGACGAATAGGTACCTATTACGATACCGATAATCAACGCTAACGAGAAACCACGGATTGTTTCACCGCCATATACAAACAAGGCAACAACTACAAACAGAGTCAGTACTGACGTCATGATGGTTCTTGATAAAGTCTGGTTAATCGAGGTATTCATGATTTCCAGCGGAGTGGCTCTTCTTATTTTAACGAAGTTCTCACGAACGCGGTCGAATACTACGATGGTATCGTTAAGCGAATACCCGATAACAGCCAGCAGGCCAGCCAATGCTTTCAAGTCAAACTCAATGCCGAACATGGCAAATATACCAAGAATTAATACCGGGTCGTGAATCAGAGCCACCGCCGAACTGACAGCAAGGCGGTATTCAAAACGCATGGCAATATAAATCATGGTAGCCAACAGTGATACAATGATAGCAAGCGCACCTTTGGTTGCCAGCTCCTCGCCCACCTGCGGCCCGACAAAATCGACTCGCTGTTTCTGCGCACCAGGCAGCTGCGACATTACTTTGTCAACCAATACCCCTTGCTCTATATCATCATGCGGCGCAATGCTAATCAATACATCTCTGGAAGTACCGTAGCTGATTACCTGAGCCTCTTTAAAACCCACGTTATAGAGATTTTCCCGGATTTTATCGAGATCCGCAGCTTGCGGAAAAGATACCTCGATTTGGGTACCTCCCGTAAAATCAAGCCCCCATTTCAGGCCATTAACACAGAGCGCCGCTATGGAAATAATAAATATCAGGGCTGAGAATATGGCAGTCCATCTCCTTGCCCCCATGAAATCAATTTTAGAATTTGGATTAAAAAATTCCATCTCAGCCTCGTTTTAAATACCAATAGAGAGTTTTTTAACGGTTCTGCCGCCATAGTACCAGTTTACAATCGCACGCGTGTAAGTAACGCTGGTCAACATGGAGGTAATCAGTCCAAGGGACAGAATAACCGCAAACCCGCGAACCGGACCGGTTCCTACTGCAAACAGGACAATACCGACAATTAACGTTGTTATGTTAGCATCAAGAATTGTCGCAAATGCGCGATCATAACCGGCATAAATTGCAGATTGGGGCGGCATGCCTGCTCGGAGCTCTTCCCGTATCCGTTCATAAATCAACACGTTCGCGTCAACCGCCATACCAACGGTCAGTACGAAACCCGCTATACCCGGTAAAGTCAGTGTTGTACCTATGATCGACAACAAGGCGCTTAATAAAATCAGGTTCAGGAACAGCGCGATATTGGCAACCAGACCAAAGAAACGATAATAGACCAGCATCAGGATCAGAATTAAACCCATACCGACTTCAAGCGAAACGATACCGCGATGGATATTCTCTTTACCAAGCGAAGGCCCGACAGTCCGTTCTTCAACCGGGTAGATCACCGCAGGCAACGCACCGGCGCGTAACAATAACGCCAGGTTGCCGGCTTCCTTACTGTCAGACAAACCAGTAATCTGGAAGTTGTTACCCAGGGCATTCTGAATCACGGGCGCACTGATAACGCGTTCTTCACGTTTAGTCACACGTTTCGTTTCATCGCCAGCTGTTTGCAGGTACGATTTGGTTTCTACAAAAACGATGGCCATACGCTTGCCGATGTTTTCACGGGTTACTTTGGTAAACAAAGCCTCACCGCCTCCGCCAAGCTGAACCTGCACTGCAGGCGTTGCAGTCTGCTGATCAAAACTTGAAACAGCACTGGTAATGGAATCACCGCTTAAAACGATTTGGCGTTTAAGCAGGATAGGCTGACCTTCCATCATGTATAATTTGCTGTTTACCGGTACTGCGCCAGTTTGTTTTGCCAATACCGGATCACTCTCCTGGTCAACCAGATAGAATTGCAGAGTCGCAGTACCGCCAAGGATTTGTTTGGCGCGCGCCGCATCCTGTATACCGGGCAAATCAACCGCAACCCGGGTAGCGCCCTGTTGCTGAACAACGGCTTCGCCTACACCCAATTCATTAACTCGATTACGCAAAATGCTCATGGTCTGTTCAATAGTAGTCTGACGAATGCTATTGAGTTCGACAGGCGAAAGCGTTGCTGTTAATGAATTGCTTTCTGCGGTTTTAGCAATTACCAGATTAGGATAATTTTCCTGAATTTTTTCAGCAGCCTTGTCCATTTCATCACCGCTGCGGAAACGGATGTTAATCCCCTTGTCATTCAGAAAACGGATACCGGCATAGCGAATACCCTCTTCACGCAAGTTCTGGCCTATCCCTTTCATCAATCCTTCATAACGGCGGTTGATTACGCTGTCAACATCTACTTCCAGCAGGAAATGAACGCCTCCGCGCAAATCCAACCCCTGTTTCATCGGCTCGGCGCCAATTTTGCTAAACCAGGACGGTGTAGCGGGAGCGAGATTCAACGCAACAGTATAGCCTTGCCCCAGGCCGTTTTTAAGCACATCCTGAGCCTTAAGCTGAGTATCTGTCGATGCAAAACGGATTTCGACGCTTTCTTTGGCAGTCTGTATTGAATCGTAGTTTATGCCGTCGTCATCGAGCAGAGTGCCGACCTGCTCAGACAGTTGATTGATATCAATTGGTTTCTCAGAAGATATCTGGATTGCCGGATCTTCACTATAAAGGTTAGGAAGCGCGTAGATAAGCCCTACCACCGCAAGGAGGATAAGGGCCACATTTTTCCACATCGGATATTTATTATGCATTTTCCATGTCTCTAAATCAGACTTAAAGGGATTTTAAAGTGCCTTTGGGTAGAACTGCACTGACAGCGCTGCGCTGTACACTCAACTCAACGCCTTCAGCAACGGCTACTTTGATGAATTGTTCATCCAGATTAACAATTTTGGCTAAAATACCGCCTGCTGTCAGAACCTCATCACCTTTTTTCAGATTATTCATTAATTCTTTGTGCTCTTTGGCCCGTTTGTTCTGTGGTCTTATCAGCATGAAATAAAACACAACGAAAATGGCAACGATCATCACCAGCGAAATTGTACCATCAGCCTGTGCAGCTGGAGCCGCTGTTGTTGTGGCAGCCATAGCGCTATTTATAAAAAAACTCATACCTACTCTCCTAAATCCGCTGTTTTATCATAAAGCGTCACATCATAGCGACATTTAAGGCTTACGTAAATGAACAGAGTGGTTCAGGCTGTAAAAAAGGTTGTGTAAAATCAAAAAGCGTTGGGCAAGTAATGGTGTTTGCTGCAGCAAATGATGAAAATACGCACGGGTTAATTGCTGGCTGCATACGGGACAGGTGCAAGACTTGTCGAGCAGGGTATGCTCATTGGCTCTGGTGCTATCCAGGATATTGCAGTCGCCTTCTGCAGTATAAATAATTCCGGACATGCCATCTTCTGCAGGCCGGTTGGATTCAACGATATGACCAGACTCCACTACCTGGGCCAATTGCTCTGAGGTGAAATTGCCTTTGAGGTAAAGGGGGCTGGCGCTTAAGTTAATTGTTTCCACAAAATCGGTAAATCCGCTTTGCTGATCATCAAAATACAGGCAATATCCTGCAAAATTACCGCTTAATTCATAGTTGCCATCAGTGGTGTAGCAGGAAATTGTTTCCGGCAAATCCTGCCAGATTTTTAGCGTCATACTATTTTTACTGGCAGGTAAAATCAGGATATCCGGCGCCAGAGAGCGCAGTAACCGGCATAAATCTTCGGTTGCAATCCGGATCACATTCCCTTCATAACGGGATTTGATAGAGTAAACCCCTTCCCGGTTTGGCAATGGCAGCAATGAGGCGTCAATCACTACCCTGCCCTGCCAATGGTAATAATCTTTCAGACTGACCAGCTGTTTCAATACATCAATACCGGGCTTCATCAGCATTTCATCCAGAGCCAGTACTATGGTTTCAGCCTTTGCCTGAGCCAAATTATCCCAGGTCAGGCAGCTTCCCGCTGTGGTAGAAACCGGTACAGCAATTTGATTTTGTTTATGTTGTGACATAGATATCCTTAAAGCAACAGACTGGCATCGCCATAACTGAAGAATCGGTAACGCCGGGTAATGGCTTCCTGATACAGGGCCATTGCTTCCGGATGGCCTATAAACGCTGAAACCAGCATTAGCAGCGTTGATTCCGGCAGGTGGAAGTTGGTAAGCAGGCCATCACATAATTTAAACTGGTAGCCAGGATATATGAAGATATCAGTATCCATAGTTCCAGCAATTAATTGGCCATCGGTTGTTGCCGCGCTTTCAAGTGTCCGCATCGCGGTAGTACCGACTGCAATGACTCTGCCCCCCTTCTTACGAGTTTCAGCAACCGCATCACATAACGCCTGGCTGACCACGCACTGCTCTTTGTGCATTTTATGTTCTAAAATATTGTCGCAGCGCACCGGCCTGAATGTTCCTGCGCCAACATGCAAGGTGGTATAGGCAATGCCAATCCCTTTTTCCTGCAGCTGAGCAAACACAAAATCATCAAAATGCAAGCCGGCGGTGGGGGCGGCAACCGAACCTTTGTGCATGGCATAGATAGTCTGGTAGCGTTCATGATCGCTGGTTTCATCACCGCGCTCGATATAGAGGGGTAATGGAATATGGCCAATGTCTTCCAGCATGGCTTCCGTATCGCCCAGAGTGCGGCAATGATATAAATCATCCAGCTTCGCCAGCACTTCAATCTGCCAGCCCTGCTCCAGATCGATAATCATCCCCGATTTTGGCGCTTTACTGGCTTTGATGTGGGCAAGAAAAGTATTATTCTGCTGCAGCCGCTCAATCAGAAATTCCACTTTACCGCCAGTGGGCTTGGTACCATAAAACCGGGCAGGAATTACTTTGCTGTTGTTCATAACCAGCAAATCATTTGGCTCCAGCAATTCTGACAATTGCCGGAATTGGTAATGACCATATTGCCCTGTCTTGCGGTTATAGCTTAACAGACGCGAATCGCTGCGGTTAGCGAGAGGATATTGGGCAATTAATTCCTGTGGTAAATCGAAATAAAAATCTTGCTTCTTCATTAAACAGCCTGGCTAATCAATTGCAGATATTATAACGGCTATTTCGCAAATTTTATACCCGCTATTTAACGTAGCCCGGTAAAAGCCGTTATGATATCATATCGGCTTTTAACAGCCAGTAACCATCATGCTAACCCTCCGCCAGATTACGCTTTCCCGTGGTAATAAAGTTCTCCTTAAAGACGCCTCGGTCACTTTATTTGAAAAGCAAAAGGTGGGATTGGTCGGCCATAATGGCTGCGGTAAATCCAGCCTTTTTGGTTTAATCCTGGGACAGTTGATTGCCGATACAGGCGAGTGCCAGCTAAACCCGCAGCTCCGCATCAGTTATTTGTCGCAGCAATTACCAGACAGCGAAGAACCGGCACTGGATTTTGTACTTGCAGGGGATGACGAATATGCCCATCTGCAGCGGACTTTGATCAAAGCGGAGCAGGACGGTAATCATGAACTGGTTGTCCAGTGCCATGAGCGTTTAAACCAAACCGGCGGTTACAGTAAACCTGCTCTGGCGGCTACGATTATGTCCGGTCTTGGTTTTAAGGCCTCCCAGCAAACTAATCCGGTTAACAGTTTTTCAGGCGGTTGGCGGATGCGGTTAAGTCTGGCTCGGTGTCTGATGAAACCGGCTGATCTGTTGCTGCTTGACGAACCGACTAACCATCTGGATATGGAAGCTATTTTCTGGCTGGAGAAATGGTTAAAACAAACACCAGCCAGTGTGTTGCTGATTTCGCATGACCGCGAGTTTCTTGACGCGTTTGTGACCCATATTCTGCATATTGAACAACAGTCAATGAATTTATACACCGGTGATTATACCCGCTTCGAACTGGCACGTGCACAACAGCTGACCTTGCAACAGGCAACCTATGAAAAGCAGCAGCAGAAAATTGGTCATTTAATGTCTTTTGTCAAACGCTTTAGCGCTAAAGCGTCAAAAGCCAAGCAAGCACAGAGCCGATTAAAGGCTATTGCCAGAATGGAGGTGGTAGCTCAGGCTCAGGTTGACTCGCCGTTTTCATTTGAATTTTATCCCTGCCCTCGCGCCGGTAATCCATTGCTTCAGTGTGAACAGGTTTTCTGCGGTTATGATTCTGACAAGCCCATATTAAAGAAAATGAATCTGGTTTTAAACCCTGGCAGCAGGCTGGCCTTGTTGGGTCCAAATGGTGAAGGTAAATCAACCCTCATCAAAACACTGACCGGAACAATTAAGCCGATTTCAGGCATCATTCACCGCTCGCCACATTTGAAAATTGGCTATTATGCCCAGCATCAACTGGAGGAACTCGATAATAACTTAAGCCCTCTGCAGACTATACAGGCTCTCTCGCCTGACGCCCGCGAGCAGACGATTCGCGATTATCTCGGCGGGTTTAATTTTATCGGGGATATGGCGGTTAATCCGATTACCTATTTTTCAGGTGGTGAAAAAGCAAGACTTGCGCTGGCTAAACTGGTCTGGCAAAAACCGAACTTACTTTTACTTGACGAGCCGACTAACCACCTGGATCTGGGAATGCGAGCAGCGATTGAAATCGCTTTACAGAGCTATGAAGGCGCGTTGATTCTGATTTCTCACGACAGGCATTTACTGCGTACCACCGTCGATGATTTTTATCTGGTTTATCAACAGCAGGTACAACCGTTTAGCGGTGATTTGAACGACTACTACAATTGGCTCCTGACCAGGCAAAATCAAACTGAAAAACTCGAAGCCAGTTCGGCTAATGCGGTGAATTATAAAGAACGTAAAGTCCAGCAAAACCGGATGAAAAAACTGGAGCAGATAATTGACAGCCACCAGAAAAAACTCGCCGACCTGGAGTCCGCGCTGGCAGATTCTGCCTTATATGAGCAAACCCAGCATGATAAACTCAAGCGTCTGCTTGAAGAACAGGAAAAATTACGGCAGGCGTTAAATCAGGCCGAGGAGGAGTGGTTTGCATTGGCTGAGGATGTGTAGGCTACCTGGTTAGAAACAGAATGTTGGGCTAAACAAAGTGCAGCCCAACACTCCTTTGACGCAAAACTTGCAACACAGCCAGTAAAAAGGATATATTCACCCTTTTTGCCCATGAGCCCCATGTCCTCTGCAAGTATTCCCTATCAAGCCTCATTTTCTGCCGTCAGCATCTGGCTAACCGGTGTTTCTTTTGTGTTATTTCAGTTTTTTATCCAGTTATCCTCCGGAGTAGTGCTTGATTACATTATGCGGGAAATGCAGCTCACCGCGCTTGTTGCCGGCTTGCTGAGCAGTGCCTTTTACTATGTTTACACAACTATGCAAATCCCGGTCGGGATTTTGTTTGATCGCCGAAGCACTCGTTTATTGTTAGGCAGCACGGCTCTGATTTGCAGCTTTGGTTGTTTTTTATTTGCGCACAGTCATAATGTGCTACTGTTTTTTATTGCCCGGCTATTGATTGGCGCTGGCGCTTCATTTGCGTTTGTCGGCCTTTCTCATTTGCTGCGCGAACATTTTCCGCTGAATCGTTTTGCGTTTATGTTCGGCCTCTCGGAAACTCTGGGCTTTATGATAACAGTAGCCGGTATTATCGGCTTGGGCGCTTTTATTAGCCACTTGGGCTGGAGATCATTTGTAAATGGTGCCGGAGTAGCCGGGATCGTCATTTCGATATTATGTTTTTGTGTTATTCCTGCTAACAAAAAAAATACCAAACCGGTTTCTCATTCAACACTGCAGCAGCTTAAACAAATAGCGCTCTCCGCCCGACTGTGGGCAAATGGGTTATATGTCGGCCTGTGCTTTACCATAATCACTGTGTTTGGTGCATTATGGGCAATTCCCTTTTTACAGTTGAAATTAAACTGCAGCCTGAAAGAAGCCAGTCTGGTCGATGCGATGTTATTTTGCGGCGCTGCTATCAGTTGCCCTTCGTATGGTTATCTGACCAATCATTTTAGAAGACGCCCTTTAATGGTCGGCTCAGCGCTATCAACGGCTGTGCTTATGCTGGTTGCCTTGTTTGCCACGATTAGCAGCATCCAAATGATGGCGCTGATATTATTTGCCATGGGTATTTGCTGCGGCGCTTATATGCTTACCTATACGGTAGCCAATGAGTTATCGCCGCCAGACGCGGTTTCAACCTGCACTGGCTTTACCAATACTCTGGCAATGCTCACTGCACCGTTAATGCAACCACTGATTGGGTTGTTGCTTGATTATTTGAAGGAGCCCGGACAGGGTTATAGTGTATATGATTATCAGTGGGCATTAACCACTGTGCCGGCGGCGCTGGTAGTAGCAAGCCTGTTGGCACTGGCTTTACCTGAGAAAAAGCAGGAGTGAAAGAAGTGTTGGGCTTTACAGCCCAACCTACGTTTTTTTTATTTCCGCGTAGGTTGGGCTGTAAAGCCCAACACTCCTTTTCTACTCTCCATACTTCCCCATCTCCACTTCCACACCACTCCCCCAATTTGGGGTTAATATACCCTTATTAATGAACCTGTGAATACTCGAGTATTGCCAGTCTGAAGGTTTACTGACATAACCATGCTTCACTGGATTGTAATGAATATAATTAACATGATTTTCGTAATCAATGAGGTTCCGTATCATATGCTCCCAAAACCTGCGTTGCCAGATCCCTCTTTCACGTTTCTTTTGCCGGGAAAGTGATATTGGTTCATGAGTTTTAAGCTGCCTTGAAAATGTTCCTTTAATAAGGCTTAGCCGCCTTGAATAATCTGCATCATCTACAGGTAAGGTCATTATCAAATGGCAATGCTCTGGCAAAACTACAATTGCATCGATTTGAAAGGGGTGATTTCTTTGAACATGTTTGAATGCGAATTTTAAAGCCTCATGATGACGGGTTAATTGATCGCTGTTTCTGTTTTCTAAAGTCAGAGTAAAAAAATAGGTTGCACCCGGAATAAGGGCTCTTCTGTAATACATAAAGTTGGACTGGGTTATTTCCTTTGAGGGTGGTTATAGCGGTTTATTGGAGGGTTTGCAAATATATTTTAAGGAGTGTTGGGCTTTACAGCCCAACCTACGTTTTTTTTATTTCCAAGCCAACACTCCACTCTTGTTATCAGGCTAGTGCTGTTGATTTTTCTTCTGCCTGGGAGATTGGGGGATAAATTTCGCTTTGGCTTATTGCGCAGAAGCCTGGCATGGCGCCGCTGATTGTTCCGGCTATTAGTTGGTGGTTGTCGTTGATTTTGTCCAGTGCGTCCTGTAATGATAAAGTGACTTTGGGCGAGTGGATTTTGATTTGCCATATACCGTCCTGCTCCGCTTTGATATTAACAAACTGCGACATCGAAACCGGTGTGCCATTGGTATCGCGCCAGCCGGCTATTGCGCCTCTCAAGGCGTCGGCTTCTTCCAGATTCACGGAATAAAAAGCGCTGCCGTCATTAAACTCACACAAAACGGCCGTTAAAGGATGCTTCGCCTGTTGCGGTTTGCTGACCCAGATTTGTTTGAACCAGGCTTTTTTGGCGGTTACAAATTGCTCTTTGCCGCCATCGCCAGCCTGAAAATGACCATTAAGCCGGCCAGTCTGACTTATCAGTAATTCAACGCCATTTCGTAAATCCAGCTGTTTAGGCGGGTTTCCGGCTAAACCCAGCATATCGACTTTGAAGTTAAACCCTTTTTGCCCTTTGTTTTTTACTCCGAATACCCAGCTATTATTAATCGGGTTAAAGCGTAAAAACAGATTGCCAACCTGCCAGTGAGTCTGCTCAGGATTTTCAATCAGGGTATTGCTTTCTTCATAGAGTAATACCGCTTTGTTCTGACTATCAAATAAAGCAGCAATGCCATGATACTGATTGCCATTATGGTTAATCTGAAAATAATAATGATATTTTTCGTTGTTTTCATTGCTGACCATACCGGAAAATACCCAGTTTGCCTGCTCTGCCTGTAACGAGGGCATATTCTGCAATGGCGGTATTTCAGCATTATCCTGTGGATCAACAGTTTCTGCATGGCCAACGCCAGCCAACAGGGAAGAAAACAAAACGAGAGATAGCCAGATTTGCTTCATGTCAAACTAAACCTTTTAATTGTTCATGCGACCATAGCGCCTGCCAGAAAGCAGGTTCGAGTTCCGCTTCAACCGGTAAACAATACCAGGAAGATTTGGCAAAACTATGGCATTTAACAGCATCCTTTTCCGTCATAATTACCGTTTGTTCGGCAACAGCAAGATCATCTGGGCAAAACGCATGATGATCAGCAAACGAGTAAGGTTTAAAATTTACTCCCAGTGTGTTTAATGTTGCATAAAAACGCTGGGGATGACCTATGGCAGCAACAGCGGCGATTGAGCCGCCAAGGCTGTCAGTATTAACAGTATAGCCGGTTTTTAATTGAGTAATCGGGCCAGGTTTTAATTGCATTGCATAAGCATCAGGCCAATTACCGCTATTTACTACAACAAAGTCAACCTGCCGTAACCGCGCTTTATGTTCCCGTAATGGCCCTGCCGGCAGACATAGCTGATTACCCAAACCTCTTTGACCATCGATAACCGCAATTTCAATCGCCCGCCCCATCGCATAATGTTGCAGGCCATCATCACTAATAATAATCTGGCTTTGGCAGTTATCCAATAAATATTGCACCGCAACAGCACGTTTTGGGGCAATTACCAGATCACAACCGGTTTTCTGGACTATTAATAACGGTTCATCACCGGTTTTACGGGCATCATCCTCTTTTTTTACCAGATAAGGATAATGCGCAACGCGGGAACCATAACCCCGGCTGACTACCCCTACCCTGATTCCCTTGCGCTGCAAGGCTTGTACTAAAGCAATTACCAGAGGCGTTTTTCCCACACCGCCTACAGTAATATTACCTACAATAATTACCGGAACAGGAAAATGCTGTTGGTAATATTTCTCCAGGATAACACGGCGTATACCGACAATGCTTTGATAAACCCGAGCAAAAGGCCATAGCAGCCAGCGCCAATTGCTCTGGCTGTACCACAGCTTTTGTATTGCCCGTTGCATCACGCCATCACTTCTTCTTGCGGTTGTCTTTCATCAACACCAAGCTTCTGCGCATTATAAAGTTGCGCATAATAACCATCAAGGTTTAATAGTGCCTGATGCGATCCCTGCTCTACCACTCGTCCATGATTAAGCACAATAATTTTATCGGCTTTTTTGATAGTCGATAAACGGTGAGCAATAACCAGGGTTGTCCTGTTTTGCATAATCTGATCAAGCGCCGCCTGAATATAACGTTCAGATTCACTATCCAAAGCGGAAGTCGCTTCATCAAGAATCAGGACCGGCGCGTCTTTCAGAATAGCGCGGGCGATAGCCAACCGCTGCCGCTGCCCGCCTGATAACAAGATGCCGTTTTCCCCTACTTTGGTGTCATAACCATTAGGCAGGCGGGCAATAAATTCATCGGCAAAAGCCTGCTCTGCAGCTCTGATAATTTGATCACGGCTTATGTCAAAACGTCCGTAAGCAATATTATTGGCCAAGGTATCGTTAAATAATGTCACTTGCTGGCCAACCAGAGCAATCTGCTCTCTAAGGCTGTCAAGTGCAATCGCGTTAATCGGTTTGCCATCAAGCCGTATATGTCCGCTTAGCACTTCATAAAACCGAGGAATCAGGCTTGCAATAGTGGTTTTTCCACTGCCTGAGTGACCAACCAGCGCCACGGTTTCACCGGCATTAATCGTAAAACTGACATCATGCAATACTGGCTGTCCCTGGCGGTAAGCGTAGTTCACTTTCTCAAAAGCAATCTGGCCTTTTACTCTGCCGGTAAGCGCTTTACCCTGTTTATCTTCTATCGGCATATCCAGCAGATTAAACACGCTTTCTGCACCGGCAAGCCCGCGCTGGATAACTGCGTTCAGGGTGGTTAAGGTCTTGATAGGTTTAATCAGCTGCAGCATTGCTGCAATAATTGCGAGAAAAGAGCCTGCGGTAATCGTAATGACAGTAGACAGTTTAATCGCTGAAAAAATAATTACCGCAATCCCGATGGCAATCACAAATTGCACGCCCGACACATTAATTGCTTTACTGATCGCAACCTTCATGTCATTCAGGCGTGAGGTTTCAGTAGCCTGATCAAATTTATCAATCTCATACTGCTCACCGCCGAAAATTCTCACCACCCGATAGCCTTCAATGGCTTCCGCGGCAATCTCGGTCACCTGCCCCATGGAGTGCTGAACCTTATGACTAATCCGGCGCACGCGTTTGTTGGTATAGTTAACGATTATTCCGACAAAGGGAATGGTCAGTAAAAACATCAACGAAAGCTGCCAGCAAATAATCATCATGACTGACAATAAGCCAATGACCAGACACAGGTTTTGCACAAAATCAGTCAACGCGTCAGCACTGACCTGAGCAACCTGTTCAACATCATAGATAATTTTGGATAACAACTGACCGGAAGTCGCCTGATCGTAATAATCCGAAGGCAATTTGACAATATGGGCAAACACGCGCTGGCGCAGCACTTTAACCACTGCCCGCGCAACCCAGGTCATGCAATAGCTGGCCATCGAACTCACCAGGCCGCGGATAGTAATCCCGATTAACACAATTACCGGTATACGTTTGACAAACTCCATATCAATATCGATAAATCCCTTATCCAGAAAAGGACGCATCATGTAAGTAAAACCGGCGTCAATCATGGAGTAGAGAATGTTGGCAAATATCCCAAGCAGTAAAACAGACCAGAATGGCTTGACATAGCTTAAGAGCCGCCAGTATAGCAAGCGGGTTTTGGTTGGAGTATGACTTGTCATGACCTAATAAATTATGGCGGTAAAAGCAGCAAATTGTAACCTGAATTGGGAAAAAGCGCTATATACTTGTATCGAGGCCTGGTGCATTTTCCGCTTGAGGAATGGAGTGATGGGCTTTACAACCCAACACTCCATTAGGTAAGCGGGGATAACAAAGTTATAATTAAATCGAAGGCGCAGCCGGGGGCAGCTGATCATAGTGATACCGCTGTTTCAGTTCCGTGAAGTCATTAACACTATGAGGTACTGCCCAGAAATGCCAGAAATGCCTTTTTTCAGTGCACAATTCTTCAATATTGGATAAATAGCCCTGCAAGGTAGCAGGATCGAAATCACCCTGGTGCGCGTTTACCGCATTTTTAATACTATTGAAGGCCTTCCACTTAGGGGAGTTCAGCCCTGAAGTCTTACGGCCTGATTCTTTGTTAGCTATTCTATTCATTAATTCCTGGATCATATTACCCAGATTTTTGGACGAATACAGTCCTGCTCTTGGCTCATCAACAGGGATTACTGGTTGCTCAGTGTAAGCAGGCGTAGTAGAAAATGATGGTAATTGTGATCGTGGCGGCGTTCCTTCCTCAAGGCTTAACTCAATTGCTCTTGCGAGGTCATCTTCTAAAAAACCGCCTACTCCGGCGCCATCATCGAATGGATTTTCCTCCACCCTCACCTGTTGTTGTGCGGCCTGAAGATTATTAAAGATATCGATTTGCTCAATAAGAGAAACTGCACCATCAACCCCGGCCTCTGACAGGTTGACCGCAAGCTCTCTGACTCTCTCAGCATAACGATCCCTATCGATATTGCCTGAAATATATTCATTATTAATATCTTCCAGAGGATTAATAACCGCCTGGTCGGTGATATTTGCCTTGACCGTGTTCAGGTCAGCAACAATAGCCATAATTTCATCTGAACGTCTGTCTTGCGCTGCCTGACCATAGCGATTGGTAGCAGGATTTTTGATAATATTGAAATGAGCTTTAAGGTTATCTATTTGGGTATCTAATGTGTTCCATTGATCCTGTTCATATTGCTCAATAGCTGGTCTGATTTTTGCTAAAAATTCAGCAAAATCAATTGTTTTTGCAGCGTGCTCATCATAAGCATCCTTTATAATATTTCCCGATTCCGGATTTTCTAATATGTTTTTAATCCATTCTGTTAAGCGGCGATCGCTGCCTTGCTGATGAGCGGTTATAAAATCCTGCTTTAAATTACCAATAACTGAACTTACCTTTGCTGAAAATTCATCGAAACCAATGCGGCTGCTTATGTATTCATCCCGAGCATGACTTATTGCATTTAGAGAATCAGTTGGTTCATTTTTTAATATTTCACAAGTCGTGTAAATATTATATATTGCCGTATAGAAATTCTCTGTTTCAGAAACGCGCTGCTTATCTGCCCGGGTTTGTTCAGTTGAGGGTTCAGCTTGTTGATTTGAAGAAGGTTCGTTGTGCTCGTCAGCAGCGACTGCAGCCATATCATCATTCCTGGATGGCCTGGGAATGCTTTGTTTAAAGTCAATCAAAGCTCTGAACGCAGTAGGTCTATTAGGTACGCTTACATTCGAAAGTGCCTGATTCAGAACTTTTTGGAGTATGGGAGAATAAATCAGTTGAATGTAGTCCTTATCCTGATTTTTACAAACCTCAATCATAGCAAGAAAATTTTTATAAGATTCATCAGGCTCTGGCTCAACATTGGGCAGAGCATTTGGCATAATGGGCTGTGGTGTTTTCTTTTCCTCAGCTTGAGCGGCAGGTTGTTGCTCCGGGTTGTTGGCTACCGGCTCTTCTGCTTCGGTTTTTTTCTCCTCAGGCGCTTGATCTACAATATTATATTTTTCCTTGAACTTAGCTAATGCTTGCTCTGCTGCCGGTTTATTTTCTGGTTTTACAAAGGCCAGCAATCGCTCTAATCTTCCTTTAATTTGGCTCAAATAATTAGCAGTAATAAATTGCTGCTCCCTTTTTTCCAGGCTGGATAGCATATCAATAAGATTTTTATACCCTTGATCAGCAGCAATACCTTGTGCGTTATTTGTATTGTCTGAACCATCACCTGATACAGAATTGGTCATTTTTTTCTCCAGGAGCAATCAACAAAGATAAAATTTATCTCTTATTGTACCAAATTAAATCAGTCAAAGCCAATATTTAATGCATAAAAGCTTGTCTTTGCAAGCTCTACAGAGACAGTCCACTCAAGATCTTATCAAAAGATAGTCTTGGGTTATTTTCCTTAGTTCGTAAAGTTGGCTTACAACTCACTAAATTATCGCTCAGAGAGTCTGGTTTTAGAACATGAAATGTGTTAAAATAATGCAATTAGTTTTTTTGGGGGCTACCATGACAAACATGATAAATTGGAAAGAAGAGCTCAAATTGTATGGCTATACCGTAAAGGAAGGCGACGATTACGAACGATCCTTTCGAGAGCAAGATAACAAGCGATATCGCTCTGTCGTTCAGAATATACGCCATATGTCTCATGCCATTATTGATGGAGATGATAGCCCTTTTTTTCACCCCTTATTCGATCTTGGCAATCCTGTACTTAGCAGAACATGCGCTTATTTTGTCAGTCCAGAAAGGAAGAAAGATATTTATCAAAAACTTTCACAGCGGGCGCAAACACGTCAAAATTTGGCTGAATGGGCGATATTTTTAAATCAACCACGTCCTGAGAAATCAATTATAGAAGCAACCTATAATGCAAAAAATGCTCTGCCGGCATTAGCAGCCTCTTGTGGCCAGCTTGACGATTTAAAATATTACCAGAAATTTTTTAACCTTCAATTTACCAGCACTGACAAGTCGAAAGGGGTAGACCTGCTAAAGAAAGCAGACGAACATGGCGAGGCGGACATCGTTTTGTATCTGGTTCAACAGGGTGTCCAGATACCACAAAAAGCTTTTGCTTTTAAAAACCATATGGAAAAAATAAATAAATGGGGCGGCGGTGCAGCGCAAGAAAATAAAGTCATACAATTAATTAAACTATTGAATGAAAAAAACCATCCCTTACCGCAAGATGTGCTCTATTGGGCTGCTACATATAATTGCACAACAATTATTGCCTATTTGCTCGACCCTAAAAACGGGTTACCCGCAGATGCATATACATACAGAGAGGGTGGGCGCACCCCCATTGAGCGCGCTATTCATTGCCATGCACATGAAGCGCTTCCCCTGTTACTGAATAAGATTAAGTTTTCTTTTCGTCTTGCTATCCGTGAAGCTATTGAGGCGAATAATTTCACTGCGATTGAGACAATACTTGATTGGAACAGGTTACAGGATGCTAATTCTGATAAATCCGTTAAACCGATTACAATTGACGAAAGATTTTGGAATAGTACTGTTGATCAACAAACATTTTTAGAAACTGCTTGCGAGAACGAGCGTCTTGATATGGTGCAGTACCTGCTTGCTAAAGGAGCTTCGCCAGTAGCTATAGGAAATTCTCGAAGTGCCCTTGAATATGCTGCAGCAGCGACAAGAAATGCACAGGAGATGGTGCTTTTGTTAATTGTTAAAAAGGCACCGCTAACACCTCACTGCGCTTTTAAAGTGCTTCAGCTAGTTATTGCATCAGGCCAGCCAGCACCTGTAAAATATGCTTTAACAGAGATCACAACAAAGCAACTGTTACCGATAAAAAATGTGATTCGTGAGCTGAGAAGCACTGATTTTATTAATGATCCCGAGATATCGAGCCAGCTAACAGCTGCACTGACAACAGCCAGTAAGAAGAAGCGCTACGTTCCGGCCTCGACTTTTGTTTCTGGAAGGCAAGCAAGTTTTCTGGACAACGACGAGCCAGATAATTTAACCCCTCTGAACGATACACCTGTTAACATGCTTAAAGCAACGCTGCAGATATCAGCGCATGAATTACAAGCACCTAACAGGGGATATGTTGAACGGCTCATTAGTGCAAGCGAACGGGTATTAAAGACAAACTATGGC
Source organism: Legionella dresdenensis (assembly GCF_042649825.1). Classification (NCBI taxonomy): domain Bacteria; kingdom Pseudomonadati; phylum Pseudomonadota; class Gammaproteobacteria; order Legionellales; family Legionellaceae; genus Legionella; species Legionella dresdenensis. Next base: position 59,129 of record NZ_JBHSAB010000011.1, read on the forward strand.
TCAAAGTCGGATCGCCAAGAAAAAGCCATGGCGCTTTTAATTCTTGCCGATAAGCTTTCAACAGCGTCTGAGGATAAACTACTGGATGCTATTAATGAGTGGAAAACCAGTCCGCTGAGCCATGGCTATAATCTCTATGCTGAAAATGGCAAAACCTGTTACTCCATTGTAAGTACTCACCGGCGGGATAGTTGGTTTAATCCTAAATTTCCTGCATCGAAAGTGGAGATTGATAACATCATTAATGAGCTTGAGGTTCGCCCGCGCCTGCAATCGCAGCATTGACCAAAGTTTACCAGGCTGCGTTATCGTTAGAAAGGGAGTGTTGGGCTTTACAGCCCATAGCCGTCAAGCTAAGGAATTAAATTTCTACATTTCACAATATCGTTCGGGCTGAGGAAGCGCTTTAGCGCTGTCTCGAAGCCTGTGGTACAGTGCCACGCCTTCGAGACAAATGCTCCGCATTTTCCTCAGGCCGAACGAATATGTGCTTTAAAACCCATAGCAGGCAGTTAAGGAATTTTGTACATTTACTATTCTAATTTCCTGTGTACCTGGCTTAGCTTGACGGCCATGGGCTTTACAGCCCAACACTCTGTTTATCCGGAACTGGTCAATTTATAAACCAGACCAGGACCCTGATAAATCAAACCTGTGTAAACCTGAACCAGGGATGCCCCTGCCTGAATTTTTTCTCTGCAAGCATCAGCTGAAGATACACCGCCAAGCCCAATCAGTGCGACTTGGTCGCCTACGACTGATTTAATCGCCTGCAGACATTCAGTAGCGCGTTTAAACAGAGGCTTACCACTCATCCCGCCCTGCTGCTGCGCCTGCGGATATTGCTCAATATCAGTCCTTGCCCGGGTAGTATTGGTTGCGATAATCCCTTCTATACCCGCCTGTAAAACAGTCTCCGCCATCTGTTTGAGCGCTTCATTCGATTCATCAGGCGAGAATTTCACGACTAATGGTACATGACGATTAAATCGTTCCGCCAGCTTTGTTCGCTCTGCTGTAATCTGTGCCAGCAGCGTACCCAAATAATCGCTTTGCTGCAGTAACCGCAAATCCGGCGTATTGGGCGATGAGATATTAATTGTTATGTAGGAAGCGTATTCATATACCTTATTCAGGCAATAACAGTAATCTTCAGCGGCGTTATCCAGCGCCGTGTCTTTACCTTTACCAATGTTAATCCCAAGAATTCCCCGGTATCGGGAATTTTGAATATTTTTAACCAGCACATCAACACCCGCATTATTAAACCCCATGCGGTTGATTAATGCCTGTTGCTGCGGGATGCGAAAGATACGCGGCAACGGATTTCCCGACTGAGGTTTAGGCGTTACCGTTCCAAGCTCAATCGATGCAAAGCCAAGTTTAGCCAGACCATCAAGATAATCGCCATTGACATCAATCCCGGCAGCCAGGCTAACCCTATGCGGAAATTGCAATCCCATTACAAAAACAGGTTGACTGGTATCGACTTTCCTGAATACAAAATCAGGTAACCAGTTTAAAGCCGTCATAGCCACAGCATGCGCTGTCTCAGGCTCCAGTTTAAAAAGTAAAGGTTTAATCAATTGATACATGGATTCTCAGGCTGAAATCGGCGTAAGTGGAGTATATAATATCGTTTATTAAAAACAATCAGCTTGAGAAATAAGTGTTGGGTTTTACAGCCCATAGCCGTCAAGTTAAGGAATTAAATTCCTACATTTCATAACATCGTTCGAGCTGAGGAAGCGCTTTAGCGCTGTCTCGAAGCCTGGGGTACAGTGCCACGCCTTCGAGACAAATGCTCCGCATTTTCCTCAGGCCGAACGGTTATGAGTTTTACAGCCCTACGCTGATTTGATTACAAATGCGGTTGGGTATTTGTTAACGGCTCCGGTGCAACAACTGGAGCCTGTAAAGCTTTTTTATGTTCTCTGACAATAAATAATGTCCGGGCAGTTAAGGAACCTGCTTTATTCGGCGGATCTATTGTACGCAGTACTGTAATCAGCTCATCAAGAGTAGAAAGCTGCCCCCTTTTAACTTGCCGCAAAATCTGGTCAACCTCTTTGATATAATGCCGATTCCAATGACCGCAGAAAAAACGTAAGGCCGCTGAGCCGCCCTTGGTATAATCACTCAATAAGGCACAGGCTTTATTGAATTCACTGCCTTCTGTTTTTTGATAAATTGCCTGATAGCTGGCTGGGGGATTGATGTAATTATTTAAAATGGTCGCGTAGCCTTTAATACTGCGCTTCGATGTTTCCGTTATTGCCTTTCTGACTATTGCATCACTACAACAGGGATTATTCAGAATTTTCAAAACAATCTCAGTTTGCCCTGTAGACATAGCATACGAAAGAACATCATAATTTCCCATCGGTTTAACCAATAAAATTTCTGGTTTCATGCAGGAACTTTGCAACACCATATCGGCCATTGTTAAAAGCACTGGTTTATCAGCCGGGTTTTGGAACAAACCTCTTATAATCTCATGCAGGATAGTAGTTTCGTACCTTTGTTCTTCAGGAGAAAAATAGAAGGAGGGTTCTACTACTCGCTTAAATGCCTCGGTTGTGCACTTCGGACTGCCTATAAACGTACGCATTAAATCGACATATCTATTTTTTAGTATATGGCTTAATACGCCATATTGCGCGAGATGTTGAGCAGTAAAAGAAGGGCTTTCGATCAACGATTGATAGATGTGGTAAAGTAGCTTCTGCCAGGTTGGTATATCAATCCTGAGGAACATACGGGAGTAATGGTTATGGCTGAGTAGAAAATCCAAACCCCGATATTTTTCATGGAAAAGACTAAGCGCCTTCGTGCTTGAAAGAGCAAGTTTGATAGCGTCGATGTTTCCATGGATCAATAACTGGATAAAAAATTTCTTATCCAGCCGGTTTTCTTCAATATGAGCCTTGGTGATCGTTTTATTTTTAAATATCCCGGTAAGCCTTAAATCACAGTTAATCAACTCGATATTGGTCAGATCCAGCGTGCTTAAATCAATCCCGCGTAAATCTTTATCCCGGATTGTAATCGGTTGTTCACTTTTAAGATGACCAAGATATCCCTCCTGTAGCCCAAGACTAAAGGCTTCGCTGACCAGCAGCGGCTGCGAAAGTACGGTTACAGGATAACCATGTGTTTCAAACAGATGTTGGATAAAACGCTGTTGCAAGGATGCCGGCAAAGTATGAAGCCACTTGACCACCTGATTTTCAGATCCCAGTTTTTCAGTCAATTCTTCAATCAGAATTGGCCAAAAATTACCGATCTCAGTCAGATTTTTACTTTCTAACAGCAATGAGATGCATTTTACTTGCAGTAGTTTTAATAAAGCCTCGGCATGCGCTGTGCGCTCAAACAGCTGTTGCCACGCTTCCCGGTCCT